>JBDTEK010000058.1:0-11895 GCA_039922575.1 Ginsengibacter sp. | reverse complement strand
ATAGATTTAAGAAAAGATTCAAATACATTTTTAAAATGGTTTGGTACAGAATTATCCGGTGAAAATAAAAAAATGATTTTAATCCCGGAAGGGTTTGCACATGGTTTTCAAACGCTCACTAATAATTGTGAACTTATTTATCATCACACCAATTTTTATTCTTCTGAAGTGGAAGGAGGAATTAAATATGATGACCCGCTCGTGGGAATTAACTGGCCTTTGGAAAAAACGGATATTTCTGAAAAAGATAATCAGTATGAATATTTGCAGGAAAATTTTAAAGGAATATCGTTATGAAATGCAGATTTTGCCAGACAGAATTACAACATTTATTTATTGATTTAAATAATACACCTGCTGCAAATTCTTTTTTAACTACTGAAAATTTAAACGAACCGGAAGCTTTATATCCACTTAAAGTTTACACCTGCCATAACTGTTTTTTGGTACAGCTGGACGAGTATAAAAAATCAGGCGAGATCTTCAATAATGACTATGTTTATTTCTCCTCTTTTAGTAAAAGCTGGCTACAACACGCTAGAGAATATACGGAAATGATGGTGGAAAGATTTGACTTAAATGATCTATCACAGGTAACAGAAATAGCTTCCAACGATGGTTATTTGCTTCAATATTTTAAAGAAAAAAATATCCCGGTTTTGGGCATTGAGCCAACGGAAAACACTGCTGCAGTAGCAAGGCAAAAAGGTATTGATTCGGTTAATGAGTTTTTTGGAATAGCGCTGGCAAAAAAAATGGTTGCTGAAAATAAAAAGGCCGATTTGTTGATTGGAAACAATGTGTTGGCCCATGTTCCTGGTGTTATAGACTTTGTCGCTGCAATGAAAATGGTTTTAAAAAAGGAAGGAATTATAACTATGGAATTCCCTCATTTAATGCAACTTGTTGACAACAATCAATTCGATACCATTTACCATGAACATTATTCCTATTTTTCATTTCACACAGTGAAAAAAATTTTTGAATCACAAAACCTGGAAATCTTTGATGTAGATGAAATCATAACTCATGGAGGGTCACTTCGCATTTATGCAAAACATAAAAATTACAATTTTAAAATTAGCGAAAAGGTAAAAATCTTATTGGAAAAAGAAAGAGAAAAAGGAATGCTGGACATTAGCTTCTACGATCATTTCAATCAAAAAGCATTAGATGCAAAAATGAATTTTCTTAGTTTCCTTATCGAACAAAAAAAATTAAATAAAAAAGTAGTGGCGTACGGAGCCGCCGCAAAAGGAAATACGATGTTGAATTATTGTGGAATAAAAAATGATTTAATTCAATATGTGGTTGATGCCAACCCCAATAAACAAAACAAATTTTTACCGGCAAGCCATATACCGGTAGTAACCGAACAAATATTGAAGAAAGATAATCCGGATTACATTGTAATTCTTCCATGGAATTTAAAAGAGGAGATCAGTGAACAACTGAGCTATGCCAGAAACTGGAATGCTAAATTTGTGACGGCGATTCCTGAATTAAAAATCTTTTAATAAAAGAAAATGAAAGTTCTTGTAACAGGTGCTACCGGATTTATCGGCAACTATGTTGTAGAGGAACTATTAAAAAATAATCACCAGGTAATCGCCACTTCATTACATGAAAACAAAGCTGAAAAATTTTCATGGTTTAAAAAAGTAGAATATTTTAATCTTGATTTTTCTCACTTTAAAAATGATACTAACTATTTCCAGTTTTTTAAAGAACCCGAAAAAATTATTCATTTAGCATGGCAAGGATTACCTAATTACAAATCCTCATTTCATATTAAAGAGAATTTACCAAGACATTTTTCTTTTTTAAAAAACCTGGCCTTAAATGGCGCAAAAGAACTAACTATATCAGGAACCTGCATGGAGTATGGTTTGCAGGAAGGAGAATTAAATGAGCAGATGATTTCTTCTCCTCAAAATCCTTATTCTATTGCAAAAGATTCTCTTAGAAATTTACTGGAACAACTTCAAAAAGAATTTCCCTTTCAACTCAAATGGTTGAGATTATTTTACATGTTTGGAAGAGGACAAAATCCTAATTCGATTCTATCACAATTGGAGGCAGCTTTAAAAAGAGGTGATTCAACATTTAACATGAGCGGAGGGGAACAACAAAGGGATTATCTGCCTGTGGAAACGGTAGCCGAATACGTTGTAAAAATTGCTACACAGGAAAAAGTCACAGGAATTATAAACTGTTGCAGTGGAATTCCGATTTCCATTAACCAGTTAATCGAAAACTACCTGGCCGAAAAAAATCAGAAAATCAAGTTGAACAAAGGATTTTATTCCTACCCGGATTATGAGCCAATGAACTTTTGGGGAAATAATTCAAAATTAAAAAAAGCGATTAGTTAATGGTCGTTATCTTCTTGAATAATAATGATTCTACTTTCCTCTAATTCAATAGTGAAAAAATTTTATTATTTTTTATTCAAATGCACAGGGATAAAGCATTTTAAGTACATTGCGTTGCAGAAATATTAACATCGCAGACGTTTTTTGCACCCTGATAATATTACCAAAGAAACTTAAATGGAGATATAATGGAAATAGTCAAAAGAGTACTATTTGTTTTGTTCGTGATAATTTTTTGTTCAAACCAGCTGCATGCACAGAATGATTTATTGGGTAATGAAGACCTAAGCCAGGTTAATATAGATACCTACACCGATAGCCAGATCATGGCTTATTATAACAAGGCGGTTGAATCCGGCATTTCCGAATCACAGCTTTTAAAAATTTTGGAAGAAAAAGGATTGCCTGGTTCTGAAATTGATAAATTACAACAACGCCTTCAGCAAATAAATTCCGGGAGAAAAATACCTAAAAAAGAAAATCGGGAATTTGAGAGTTTGCCTGAGATAACCCATTCTTACGATACGACAGGAATCAATAAGAACATCCAAAAGTTTAAAAATGATAATTCAATTTTCGGCTCAGAACTTTTTACAAGCAACAGTATGGTTTTCGAACTAAATTTACGCATCCCGGCACCAGCGGGTTATGTACTAGGTCCTGATGACGAATTGATAGTTTCAGTGTATGGGTATAGTGAGAAGAAGTATAATTTAACGGTAAATGAATCGGGAGAAATTTACATTCCAAATGTTGGCCCCATCTATATTAACGGGCTAAGCATTGAAGAAGCTTCACAAAAGATAAAATCAAAATTAGCGTCTACTATTTACAGAGCTATCAACAGTGGTAAAACCAAAGTGGTAGTTACTCTTGGTAAAATCAGGAGCATTCGCGTAACAGTAATAGGACAAGCAAAAAAGCCTGGAACTTATACAGTTTCTTCATTGACAACACTGTATAATATTCTTTACCTGTGTGGTGGCCCCACTTCTATGGGAAGTTATCGGGATATTGAGGTTATTCGCGGAAATCAATTGAAAACCAAAGCAGATCTTTATGATTTTTTGGTAGATGGAAATCAAAAGGATAATATATTGCTACAGGAAGGAGATGTTATCCGTATCCCTTACTATAAGAACAGGGTAACTATTTCAGGAAATGTAAAAAGAGAAGGCAAATTTGAACTGTTAGATAATCAAACTTTCAGCGACCTTCTAAAATATAGCGGAGGATTTACGGATAATGCTTTCAAAGGCTTTGTAACCGTTATAAGAACAACTGATTTAGAGAAAAAAATTATTGATCTCAATGCCAGCCAGTATAATAATTTTCAAATAAATGGTAGTGATAATTTTATTGTAAGAAAACTACAGGACGAATTCGCAAATCGCATTGTTATTTCAGGTTCCGTTTTAAGGCCAGGTCCATATCAATTGACAGCCGGTCTCACAATAGATTCATTAATTCAAAAATCGG
Source organism: Ginsengibacter sp. (assembly GCA_039922575.1). GTDB lineage: Bacteria > Bacteroidota > Bacteroidia > Chitinophagales > Chitinophagaceae > Ginsengibacter. Next base: position 8,041 of record JBDTEK010000058.1, on the reverse strand, counting down.
GTGGATTTAAAAGAGATGCTTATACAAAAAGAATTTCCATATTCAGATATTTAGAAAATAAAATGCCAACCATGCTATCGGTGGATCTTGACAGCCTGTCTAATTCCAACAAAAATATTTTTCTTGTAAAAGATGATTCGATTGCGGTGCATTCGATTTTTGAATTCGAAGACAGCAATTATATTTCAATGGAAGGAAATGTCAGAAAACCTGGTAAAATCTTCTGGAGACAAAACCTTTCACTTAAAGATGTTTTACTTGCTTCAGGCGGAATTTCAGAATCTGGAGACTCATCAAATATCGAAATTTCGAGAAGAATAAAGGATGCAAATGTTGATATATTCAATCACAATGAAAGTAAAATCTTCAACATCAATCTTTCATCAAAAAATGAAAATGCTGAAGACGTATTACTTAAACCAAATGATATTGTAATTGTGAAAATGCTTCCGGGTTATAGTGCTCAGCGAACCGTTCTTATACTTGGAGACGTAAAAAGCCCCGGACGATATGGATTACAAAAAAGCGGAGATAAAATAAGTGATCTTATTGATAGGGTAGGTGGTTTTAAAGCCTCTGCTGATAGCTCCTCAATTACCATTCGCAGGGGAATAAAATCAGATTTAACAACTGCAGAAAGAGAAAAATTATTTCAAAGAATTTTAAATATCAATCCTGACAGCCTCTCATTGCATCCACGTGTAAGAGATGAAATATATAAATCATACGATTTGATCAGTGTTGATTTAGCCAAAGCGCTGGCCAACCCAAAAAGTTCTGAAAACTTAATCTTAGAAGATGGGGATGTTTTAACGATTAGCAGAAGTTCCAACCTGGTAAAAATTTCCGGTGAGGTTTATAACCCAACCATTATTCCTTATAAAGAAAATAAGAACTTGAAATATTATGTAGAACAAGCTGGCAATTTTACTGCTTATGCAAGAAAGACAGGCTCGTTAGTTATTTATCCTGATGGAAAGGCTGCTTCTGTAAAACACTTTTTATGGTTTAAATTTTATCCACGTGTAACTCCGCGTTCAGAAATATTTGTACCAATGAAAGATAAGACTAACAGGACAAGGCTTGGCGCTGGCGAATTAGCTTTAATAGTTTCTGCAATGGGAATCGTAGCGAATGTGATAATATCCGCTACTAAATAATTGATTAATAATTTCAAATGACAGATGCTTTTGGAAAAAAATAATATTGATATTGAACAAAAAAACTCTATTCCTGTTATAAAGAATATGCACTTGTTTTTCAATTTCATTTTTAGGAACTGGTTATTATTTTTAATTATTGGTATCCTGGCAGGTGTAGGAGGAATTATATACTCTATTTACCAAAAACCTCAATATAAAAGTCATTTAACCTTTGCGTTAGACGATGGTGACAATGGAGGCGGCATTGGTAATTTTTTAAATTTAGCCTCTCAGTTTGGGCTAAGTATTGGTAGTGGAAAGGACATATTTGCGGGCGACAATATTCTTGACATTATGAGAAGCAGAAGAATGGTTGAAACAACTCTTTTAACGACTGATACTTTTAATAATAAACCTTATACGCTAATTGAATACTACCTGGTGATTTCCGGCCAACGCAAATCCAATTCAAAAATAAAAGATATTCATTTTCCGATTAATCAGCAAAGGGTTTCATTCTCGTACCAGCAAGACAGCTTGCTTTACAAAACCTATCTTCAGTTTTCAAAAAATTATCTCTTTACTACAAGGCCAGATCGTAAGTTGAGTATTTATGAAGTTAGCGTTAGCAGCCCTGATGAAAAATTTACAAAAGACTTTACTGACCGGTTAGTGGCTGAGACCAATAATTTTTATACAGAAATAAGAACCAAAAAAGCAAAGGAAACGCTTAATATACTTGAAAAAAGAGTTGACACAATGAAGAGAAATCTGAACTCAAGTATAGCTAATAAGGCTTCAGTTCAGGATATAAATATTAATCCTGCTTTTACTGAAGCGCAGGTTCCCGTGCAAAAGCAACAAGCTAATATCCAGGTTTATGGTGCAGCTTATGGAGAAATGTTTAAAAATCTTGAACTTGCCCGGTTTCAATATTTGAATGAAATTCCGCTAATGCAAATTATTGACGCAGCAAATTATCCAATGGAAAAAATAAAATCGGGGAAATTAAAAATGGCAATCATTTTTGCCTTCTTTGCAGAAATGCTGGTTTTGCTGATATTGGGATTACGTAACTTGTTCGATAATAAAGATCTTGCCTGACCCCAATTCCCAATGAATTATCTGCAATTAAATAGCAGCTAATCTAAAAAGGTTTTTTCAAACATTCCAAACAAAATGGAGTTATTTTCAAAATTTAAAAAGGACTATCTCAATTACTTTATCAGTATTATTTTACCTGCGCTTCTTTCCGGTTTATCCATTCCTGTATTTAAAAATTTATTGGGAGCCAAAGGGTATGGAAAGTTTTCCATCTGGTTTAATGCTATCCTGATTGTAACCGCAATTTTATCAGGCTGGATTGCACAAAGTATCATTCGGTTTTTTCCATCAAGTTCAAACAAACAGGCATTTTCGCGAAATGCAATAATCTTATCTTTAAAAACCCAGTCAATTTTCTTTATACCTGTTTTTATTATAGCTTATTATTTGGGGCATGATCATTTTTTAGCAATACTTTCCTCATTTGTTTTAGTAACGATTTCTCTCCAATTCTCCATAATTGCTATCATTCAATCCAGCTTTTTATCTAAAAAAGTTATTACTTCAGAAACTATTCGAATATTTACCTATGTTGGAGGCGCTATTTTACTATTAAAGTTTTCCGGATTTTCTTACCTGTATTCTCTATTTATCGCTGTCATAGCATCCTACCTTTTTTCTTTACTTTTTTTATTAAAAAAAGCGATACAATTTTTTGAGCAACAGAATGTTGAACAAAATGAAAAAACAGCAAATACTCCTCTTTTTAAAAAATTTTTCAAATATGGATCATCGCTTTCTTTATGGTTTTTATTTTCCTATTTAATTTCTTATGTTGATAAACTCTTTATGCTCAAATATGCAGGAGCGGAAGCTCAGGGAAATTACCAGGCCATTTTTGATCTATTGTTCAAAGGAATTACCATAATTATTTCTCCCGCAATTACATCCTTGTTTCCCATACTAACTTCTGCTTATGAAAAAGGCAACAGATCTGAAATAAGAAAATTTATTAAGAAAATAATAATTTATGAAATAAGTGGCTTTACTGTAGCAACCATTTTGTATTGGTGGTTTGGAGCCGATCTTTTGTTATTACTTTTAAAAACACCCAATACTTTTACTTTCAAAATGATGGGTTTTATTGTTATTTGCGGAACTTTCGTTTGGCAATTAGCTATTCTCGTACAAAAACGTTTTGAGCTAAAACTTAAAAGTTTTTTCTTGCTTACCATGGTAGCAATTGCCTTCTTCAGCCAGCTTACATTTTATTTGATATTCAGGAATTACAATAATGTTTTGTTGTATCCTGCAGGATTTTTGTTATCGGCATTTGTGTACCTTTTATTAATATCTTTTTCTGAATTAATAGCCTTCTCAAAATCAGTAAAGATTACCTCAAAAATTTTTAAATAATAAGAAATAAATGCAGGGTTTCCACAATATTTTAATTGAACTGGGCTTTATCTTTCTGCACTCTTTTTTATTTATAGCCAACTACCAGGTTATGAAAAAGAAGATAATGCATCCTGTAGTTTTATTTTCCTTAGTGTGGTTAACCGTTTTAGTTTTGCATTTTATTTTCAGATTCACTTTACTTGACGAATTATTTCCTATAAGCGCTTCCACTTTTCTTATTTTCTTTATAGGAACATTGGCGTTCAGTTTTGGAGGATTTATACAAACTGTTATTGTGCAAAAAAATGAGATGATGAAATCCCGGGTAAATTATATCCCCGATATTTCTCAACAATCAATCAGCAGCACTTTAAGATTTATTTGTTTGGCTATTGTTGTCATCGGATTACCTTTTTATATAATCGCATCCTACCGTTTATTTCTCGCGTCCAATATAGAAGATTTTTTTGTAGGGCTCAGAACTGAGTTGGTATATGGCGATGCAGACATTGGGCTTATAAAATATTTATTGCCTTTTTCATTTGTGGTTTATGCAATTAATTTATATGAGTTTTTTAAAGCAAAAACCCTGGTTAATAAACTATTCGTTATTACGAGCCTATTGGCCAGTATCACATATTCAATCTTTGTTACGGGGAGAACCTATTTTCTAATTATTTTATTATTGTATGTAGGATTAAGTTTTCTACTTAATAAAAAATTTTCAGCCCAAAAAATATCACGTTTAATTGCTGTGTTTCTGTTACTTTTTATCCTGGTAGGAATTCTTTATGGAAAAGGGGGTGATTATGAAAACTCTCTCAAAGAAAATATAAAACCAGCAGCTGAAACAACAGCAATTTATTTAGTATCCGCTCTCAATGGCCTTGAATGGGAAAAAACGCATCAATTCCACATTAATTATAATGCTAACAATTCTTTACGCTTTTTTATAAAAATCGGGGAATTATTTAATCTAACTTCCAATGCTCAACCAAAAGATTTAATAAATTCCTTTGTTTTTGTGCCATATCCTACTAACGTTTTCACTATTTATAGTCCTTACTTACGAGACTTTGGTAAGTATTATGCATGGTTTATGCTTACAATTTTTGGATTTGTACATACCTTTTTTTTTAATAAAGCAGTTGCCACAAAAAATTTAAGATATTCTTTATATTTTTCCTTTCTATTGTTCCCGTTAGTAATGAGTTTCTTTGCAGACCTTTATTTGTCACTCTTTTCTTTCTGGATTCAGATCACTTTCTTCGTTGAAGGTTTTATTTTTATAAATAAATTTTTGAGTTCAAAAAATGACAGACATAGTAATCATAAACTGGAATAGTGGAAATTATTTAGAGAAATGCATTCATTCAATATTTTCCGGTTCAAATGAGCATTTTGTAAATAAAGTTTTTATTATTGATAATAATTCAACTGACTCCTCTCTTCAAAAAATTTTATCAAACGATAAAATTTCAATAACCAGGAACAGCGAAAATAAAGGGTTTGCAAAAGCTTCCAACCAGGGTTTTCATTTGTCAAAATCCCCTTATGTGCTTTTGCTAAATCCTGATGCGCAATTGTTAGATACTACATTGGAAGATTGCATTTCTTTTATGGAAGAGCATAATGAAATTGATGTTCTTGGTTGTAGATTGTTAGATGATAATGGAAAAACATCTCCGAGTTGCGCACGTTTTCCTACACCAAAAAAATTATTTATAGATTCAATTGGTTTCTCTAAAATTTTTCCAAAAGTATTTTCTCCTGCTATATTAATGACGGATTGGAACCACAGCGAAAGCAGGTATGTGGACCAGGTAATGGGCGCTTTTATGTTTATGCGGCATTCAGTTTTTGAAAAAGTTGGTTTTTTTGATGAGCAATTTTTTGTGTATTGCGAAGAGCTGGATTTTTCTAAACGACTGTCTGATTTGGGTGGAAAATCCTTTTATAACACCAATATTGCTGCCATTCATAGCGGCGAGGGAACCACCAAAAGTGTAAAAGCTTTTCGTTTGTTCCTAAATACGAGAAGTAAGTTGCTATACAGCAAAAAACATTTTAGCCATTCAGGATTTTTGCTTGTTTGGATTGGCACTTATTTTATAGAGCCTTTTTCAAGAACTTTTTTTCTACTTTTTTCAGGAAAATATAAAGAAATAAAAGCAGTTTTTAAGGGCTACCAAATGCTTATAACTAATAAATCAGAACTGCTTTAAACCTGCTATTATTAATCTCACCAAAATAAAAAAACTTCTTTTTTATTTGTTTACTGCAGGATCCTAAATTTTATAAAGGCTCATTGTTGATCATTTCAAAAACTCCGAACCAAATATTATCTAAAGCCTCATTTGAAAAATGATTACGAACAAAATCGAGATTTTTTGAAGCCATCATTTTTCTTTCATCCTCCTTCATAGCATAGATTGTTTTTATTTTAGCCACCCAATCATCAGTACCACTACAATAAAAATCTGTTCCTGCATTATTCATCATCTCTACATAAGCTGGCGTTGCAGACGAGACAGTTGGGAGCCCCGCAAACCAAAATGAAATAAGTTTGTTAACCGGTTTATGCCATGCCATTTTATTTTTCTTTTTCAATGGAATTATCCCGCAATCACACTGGATCAAACTTTCATAATTTTTATAAATTTCCCACCTGTGAAAGAAGGTGTTGATAGGCAGTTGATCCAGGATATGATTAACCCTTCTGTTGATTAAATTTCCATAGGACGGATATTTCTCGTCAGTAATAATATGAAGGTCACTAAATGAATTTACCTGTCTAAAAACTTCTTTAAAATCTAACAATTGGCCCAATATCACGCTTTGACCCTCCCACACTAATTTCATCTTCCCATTTATTTTATAATCGGATTTAATGGTTTTTATTTCATTCTGCATGTAATCCAGGCTTACCACCACATTGCTATTCCATTTCTCAATTATCCGTTTCAATTTAGCACTAGAGCAAATAACCACGTCAGCTTTTTTTATCCACTGAATTAAAATCTTTTTATAGTCCAGTTTGGGAATACTTTCTTTTCCAATAACAAACCTCCCAACCCCTTTGAATAAATTACTAAAAGTGTCAGAAGGAAGAATGAGGCTGTCCACCATTTCAAAAATAAATTTTGTACCAGGGTGCCTCTTTTTGTATAAAAGCCATTTGGAAAGATTGGCCGCTGTTGTCAGTAAAACAATATCGTAGTTTCTATCAAATTGCGCAACCTCAAAATCGATATGGTGTTGTTTTGCAAAAAATGGGAAACGCCGCCTGTCGCCTGGCTGGGAAAGATCCGGCAAATAAGGAACATATCCAATTCTCAATCCCTTCAAAATCATTTTAATCAATTAATAAATTATAATAATATTCCTTCCAAATATAATAATGAAAGGCTACGAATCACAAAATTTCCTCTATCGGGTAATTTCACAAAGGATTAATTAACTAACAAATAAGGCAATTTGTTATTTTACGCTATTTTAAGTTGCCACGCTAATGTTTAAAATATTAAAGTTATTTTGCCAATTAATTTAATCCAAAAATAATGTGCGGCCTTGCCGGAGCAATAAATTCATCATTTTCTTATCCTGACGTAATAAGGACTTTGGGCCATCGCGGGCCCGATGAGCAAAACAATTACCAATACAAAAATGTTGATTTATTTCATTTACGTCTTTCGATTCTCGATATTTCCTGTGGCAAACAACCGATGCATCTTGGAGAAAAATATACTATCATTTTTAATGGAGAGATTTATAATCACCAGGAATTAAGAAACAAATATGGGCTGAAAGGCGAAACGTCTTCAGATACAGAAACACTTCTTCTTTTGTATGAACGCTTCGGCACTGATTTTTTGGATTCGATTGATGGAATGTTTGCTTTTGTTATTTACGATAAAATAAAAGAGCAATTATTTATAGCGCGGGACCGTGCCGGCAAAAAACCTTTTTATTATTTTTTTGATCATAAAAAATTTGTATTTGCAAGTGAGTTGAATTGCTTAAAAACCATGACTGCTCTGGAAATTGAGCCTTCCCATTTTTATCAATATCTCAGGATGGGCAGCTTTTATCGCCAAAATACTCCTTATAAAAATGTGAATGAATTAAGAGCTGGAAGTTTTTTAATTGTGGATTGCAATTCGCTTTCTATAGAAGAAAGTCGCTGGTGGAATATCAATGATTATTACCAGTCGCAATCTAATGATACGTTGGAAGATAGCTTGCAAAAAACAGATCACTTCCTTCATCTTGCCGTCAAAAGAAGATTAGAATCCAGCGACCTGGAAGTAGGTAGTTTTTTAAGTGGCGGAATTGATAGCGGCCTTGTAGTAGCTATTGCCAAACAATATCAACCCAATCTAAAAACTTTTACCGTTTCTTTTGAAGGAGAATATGATGAAGCTCCGCTTGCCCGTTTAGTTGCTGAAAAATATAAT
>JBDTEK010000057.1:0-2693 GCA_039922575.1 Ginsengibacter sp. | reverse complement strand
ATGCCTGGTTTTTCATTGCTGTATGGATGGTAGGCCTCTTCCAGCATTTCTTTGGTAAATAATTCATTGGTATATAAAGCCTGATCCCATTTCAGCAGATCTTCGGGAGTGCTGTAAATATTTTTATCTCCAAACCCTGTATCAAGAAAAGTATAGCCTTCCTGCCTTTCCCGCCAATCATAAGAAGGCATTGCGGTGGCGCTATCCTGGGCCATATTAAATACATAGGTATCGTCCATGTGAAGAGGTTTGAAAAATGTCGATTTTAAAAAGTCAGCATATTTTTGTCCCGATGCTTTCTCTATAATAAGCCCGAGCAGAGCGTAATTAGTGTTGCAATATGTGAAATGGGTATTCGGTTTCTCCGCCGCCGGTTTGAATTTTATTAGGTAATCCAGCACATCCTGGTTAGAACAATATTGTTTTCGGTTCCACCCCAGCTTCTCCATGAAATAAATGTAATTGGGTAATCCACTACGGTGGTTTAGTAACAAGCGAATGGTAACATTTTCATAAGGAAAAGCAGGCAAAAATTTCTGTACACTGTCATCCAGCGAAAGTTTACCCATTTCAGCCAACTTTAAAGTTGCCATAGCTGTAAATGTTTTTGATACAGATGCCAGGTGAAAAGCGCTGTGCTTTGTAAGTGAGTCTTTCTTCTTCAGATTAAAAAACCCGTGGTAGTCTTCAAAAATAACGCGGCCTTTTTTAGCTACTAAAATGCCACCGTTAAATCCACGGCCTACCAGATTTTTTTCATAATAATTTTTGATACCTGTATAGTAGCGATTAAAATCGTCTGGCGAAATATCACCAGGTGCGGGTGCTCTATATGCGGCTGTATCTGCATTTGGACGAGTTGATTTGTTTGCCTTGGATTTACAATTAAAGAAAATCACCGAAAAAATAAAAGCAATTGGAACTAACTTATAGAAACTCATTAAAAAATTTTCAAGGATTAAGGGACTATATTTGCAATATTACAATTACAATTCTAATATGCCTGAAAAAAAAATAACAAGTTATCCTAAAGAAAAAATAAATATTCTTTTTCTTGAAAATATAAGCAAACTCGCTGTTAAAAAATTTCTTGATGCTGGTTATACTTCTGTAAAGCAAATACCGGGGGCACTGAATGAAAGCGACCTCATAAAAGAGATTAAAAATGTGCACTTACTTGGTATCCGCTCTAAATCTAAAATAACGCAGATAGTGTTAGATAGCGCAACCAAATTACAGGCCATTGGATGTTTCTGTATTGGTACTAACCAGGTGGATATTTCTGCTGCCACTCGAAAGGGAATTACAGTTTTTAATGCTCCTTATTCTAATACACGCTCAGTAGCGGAATTAGTGATTGCATCCTCTATTATGCTAATTCGTAGAATTCCTGATAAGAACAAATATGCACACCAGGGGATTTGGATGAAAGAGTCCAATGGAAGCCATGAGCTACGCGGGAAAATTTTAGGAATAATCGGATATGGGAACATAGGCTCGCAGGTAAGTGTACTTGCCGAAGCGCTTGGCATGAAAGTCGTATTTTATGACGCAGAAAGAAAATTGCCCTTAGGTAATGCAGAAAATAAAAAATCATTAAAAGAATTGTTGAAATCCGCCGATATTATTACACTTCATGTACCCGATCTTCCCACTACAAGAAACATCATTAATAAAGAAACTTTAAAATTTTGTAAAAAATCAGCCATTATTATCAATTATGCGAGGGGTGGTGTTGTAGATCTTTTTGCCTTAAGGGATGCTTTGAAAGCGAATGAGCTAAGTGGCGCTGCTGTAGATGTTTTTCCTGAAGAACCTCAAAAAAATGGCGACAAATTTGAATCTCCGTTACAAGGTTTAAGCAATGTGATCCTAACTCCGCATATAGGAGGTTCCACAGAGGAAGCGCAACAGAATATAGGCGAAGATGTAAGCTCAAAATTATTTAATTACCTGGAAATGGGAGTTACTACCGGTTCCCATTCCATTCCCGCATTAAATTTACCTCTCCAGGAAAATACACACCGCATTTTGCATATTCATAAGAATGTGCCCGGCGTACTTTCCGAAATCAATACCCAACTCTCCTCCCATCATATCAATATTGTGGGGCAATATTTAAAAACCAATGAAACAATAGGTTATGTAGTGCTTGATGTTGAAAAAACGCTTTCTAAAGATGCTTTTCAATTATTAAAAGATGTAAAAGGAACAATTAAGGTAAGATTGTTGTACTAAATGAATAAAGTGAGGATGTTTTTTGTTAACATATTCTAAATTTTTGGAAGTCGCTGTTTTGTTTTCAGCTACTTTCTTAAGAAATTTATTCGGAATAAAGGTGGAAATATATTCCGTAATGTGTAATAATAGTAAGGCAGCATCCTTAGTATCTTTGTATTATTCAAACAATCATTATGAAAATTGTAATAATTGGTGCCGGGTTTGGTGGTTTAAAAGTAGCCCAGGCGTTTGGTTCCAAAAAAGGTTTTGATGTTACCCTTATCGACCGGTTTAACTTTCACATGTTTCAACCCTTATTTTACCAGGTAGCCACATGCGGTCTTGATGCAAGCAATATTTCTTTTCCCTTAAGAAAAGCGTTTCAAAAAGACGCTAATGTTCATATTCGTATGGCTTTTGTGAAAAGCATAGATACGGTTAATAAAAAAGTGATTGCTGATGTGGATGATTTC
>JBDTEK010000056.1:0-4930 GCA_039922575.1 Ginsengibacter sp. | reverse complement strand
ACAAATATTGTCGATTTCCATTTGAGCAATACCACATCCGTATATAAAAACAAATAAAAATTCCCGGATCAAATAAGAACCGGGAATATTTTTTTAAAAAATAAAATTTCTATTGCGTCTTATCATGCACCTGAGTGTCTCTATGTATAGGCGTATTTTTTATTACAGGGTTTGCGCCGGTTTCAGTTGATAATATCGGTTGTGGATTCTTAAAGTATTGTTCCATACCATTTACCTGTTGAAGAAGCTGCTGCACTATTTGGTTATCATAAGAAAGCGAGCCTTGTTTGCTTTCGTCCAGGCTATTGAAATAGGTGATTTGCTGTTCAAGGTCTTTGCGCAAGGAATTCGTTACTTTTTGCGCTAACGCTGAATCGCCTGATTTATAGGCTGCGAGAAGAAATTGACCGGAAATTTGGTTTTGCTGTTGCCTGCGTGAAACCAACCCATATGGAAAATTTTGTTGCAACATGTTTTTATCGCACCTCTCCAGTAATTTTTTCGCTTCCTCTTTTTTACCATGATCGGCTAGATTATTACCTACCTGTGCAAACTGCATTCTAATAGTATTTAAATGCCTTCTGTTTTCCTCATCGTAATATACTCCCGGAACATTTGCATTGCCGAACTGAAATTTATTCATCATTACATTATACGCCCAATCGCGGTTTACTTCACCATTTTTTACCGGTACCAGTCTGTAAGTAAGGCCATCGGTTCTTAAATAGTTTTGAAAACCTAATTCATCGTAAGGAGATGTAAAATAAATTGGCCGTTTCCAGTTATTAGCGGCTATTATGTTTAAAATAGCGCTTTCGTTTTTACCAAGGGCAGTTTTTGGAATGTCAAAAGTAATTTCACTTCACACACTATCGCCGGCGTTTACTGTTCCGTTTTGTTTTACCAGGTTTACATCTACCGGTACTTTTACTTTTTTTGTAGGAAAAATATTGATGAAATCATCGCCTGTCTGATACATTCTTGCCGGATTATCACTTCCTGCGTAATCTTTCATCATTGTATAAAGATCCATTGGTTGATTTTGATCTACTTTAGCTCCCGGTAGATCGGGGAAGAAATAAACCGCATCCCTTTTGCTTCCGATAATCTGATCCGGAGTCCATATCACACTAATTGGAGCGCTCTTATTTACCGCATATCTAAGTTGATTAATGTACCAATCCGTACCGAGTAAACTTGAATTAATTACCCTGATATCTCTCCTTATTCCCTGTACTTCCTGGGCATACCAAAGCGGGTAAGTATCGTTATCTCCAAAAGTTATTAAGATGGCATTAGGAGCACAACTTTGTAGATAATCTATTGCAAGATCTCTTGCCAAAACTTTGTGACTTCTGTCGTGATCATCCCATTCCTGCGAGGCCATTATAACCGGAACTGCGAGAACACAAACAGTTGCAGCTACATAAGCGGCCGCTTTATAATTCACCACTTTTTCCAGTAATTCTTTCACATATAAAACACCGATACCAATCCAGATCGCAAATGCATAAAATGAACCGACATATGCGTAATCCCTTTCACGTGGCTGGTTACCCGCCTGATTGAGGTAAATTACAATAGCGAATCCGGTAAAGAAGAATAATAATCCAACTATTGTTGTGTCTTTTTTATCTTTCTTATATTGATAAAGAAGTCCCAAAATACCAAGCAGCAATGGCAGGGCAAAAAGTTTATTATTGGCCTTGTTGTGCTTAATACTGTCCGGCATTTTGCTCTGGTCTCCCAGGCGCGCATTATCCCAAAAAGGAATTCCGGTGATCCAGTTTCCATCTCTCACATTTCCCATATCTACACCTTGCAAGTCGTTTTGTTTACCTGCAAAATTCCACATAAAATATCGCCAGTACATCCAGTTGAACTGGTAGCTTATAAAGAAGCTGATGTTATCGCCCATGGTTGGCTTGTCGTAATATTTTCCTGTCTTTGGATCTTTGCTTATACCGGCAAAGCTTGCATAATAATCCGCATGCCCCTGATCGTTACTTGCATCCCACATACGTGGAAAAAAGTGAAGGTCGTCAGGCGCGTATTCTGTAATTACTTTTCTGCCTTTCTTTTCATATTTATCCTTCCCTTTTACATAGGTGTCAACAGATTTTTGATCGCTTGGGTCTGCTGTAAAATCTTGTCCTTTTAAAATAGGCCAATCTCCATATTGTTCGCGGCTAAGATACCCTACCAAACTTACAGGATTATCCACGTTGAACATATCAATTGCAGGATCTGCAAGTGAACGGATCATAGTAGTATAATAAGTGGAAAAGCCAAGTAATACAAACGCAAAAGCCCACATGGACAATCTTAAGAAATTCCAGTTTTTTCTCTTTGCTAACCTCAACAAATAGTAAATAATAAAGGCGATTAAAACAAAGAAAAAGGTAAACCCGGTGAAGAACGGAAGGCCAAGACTGTTTTTAAAAAAAATATCAAAATCACCAGCCAATTTAATAGTCCATTGTATCATAGGTACCTGCACAATTCCCGTAATAAGGCAAGCTGCTATAAAGGCATAAATTGTTCCCTTTTTAGTAGTCTTATACCTCTTAAAATAATAGATCATTACAATAGCAGGAATGGTAAGTATACATAACAAATGAACTCCTACAGAGAGTCCAATCAGATAAAAAATTAAAATAAGCCATCTGTCTGCACGGGTGAAGTTTCCCCTTATTCCATTTGACTGCTCTATGGTAACATCCTGCTCCCATTTAAGAGCCGCCCAAAAAACTATCGCTGTAAAGAATGATGAGCTTGCGTATACCTCAGATTCTACTGCGCTATACCAAAATGAATCGCTGAATGTGTAAGCCAATGCGCCAACTACACCTGCAGCCATTATAGAAAAAACCTGAGTGGAAGTAAGCCCTGAAGGATTATTTTTTTCAACGATCTTGCGTGCAAAGTGAGTAATACTCCAGAATAAAAATAAAATAGTGAAGCCGCTCATTAATGCGCTCATACTGTTTAAGCCCAGTATGGCATTATCGGGATTGGAAAAAGGCATCATGAAAAGTCGTCCCAGCAAAATAAATAATGGCGCGCCAGGTGGATGAGGAATTTGAAGCTTATAAGCACTGGATGCAAATTCGCCGCAGTCCCAAAAGCTGCCTGTAGCTTCCATTGTAGATAAATAAACGAAGGAGGCAATTACAAAAATTGCCCAGCCTGAAATGTTGTTGATGCGTTTAAAGCTCATAGTCTGGGTTTAATTAAAACAGCGGCAAATATAAAACTATGATTGGTACAATAGTAACGGGGCTGTTTTTTTAATGTAAAGTAATGTTAATTGATTTTAGATTTGTAAGGCAATTTTAAATTGTCTCCTGTCGGAATAAAACATTGTTTCTAAAGAGTATCTATCAATTTTACTTAAATTAATTCGAAGGATATTGAGGAAAATTCGAAACAATTAAGTTAAGTAGCAGATCAAAACCATCATCAAAAATTTAAAATCCTACTTTTGCCGCCTCAATGAAAAAAGCATTTGTTCAACTTCATATAGCTATTTTATTCGCCGGATTTACCGCCATTTTAGGAAAATTAATTGAATTAAATGAAGGTTATCTTACTATTTACAGAATGCTGATAAGCGCTGTAACCTTAGGTATCATTTTATTTTTTAGAAAAGAACTGGTAAAGCTTTCGATGAAGAACGCTATACCACTATTAGCTGTAGGCGCTATTATCAGCCTGCATTGGGTTTCTTTTTATGGAAGCATTAAATATTCAAATGTATCTGTATCGGTTACCTGTTTATCGGCTATTGGTTTTTTTACTTCTTTATTTGAACCGCTGATAATGAGAAGAAGGGTAGATATTGTAGAAGTTTTGCTTGGCTTACTTGCCATTGCAGGCATTTATCTTATTTTTAATTTTTATCCTGAATTTAAGACGGGAATTATTTTCGGCATCATCTCTGCCTTGCTGGCTTGTCTGTTTCCTATTTTTAATAAAAGACTTTTGAAAGTACATTCACCTAAAATACTTACATTCTATGAAATGACAGGTGGGGTACTGGCACTTTGTTTTATCCTTCCGGTATATCTGCATTTTTTTCCTGCAAAATATTTTATTCCGACTACATCCGATTGGCTCTGGCTATTAATTTTGTCATGGATATGTACAGTATTTGCTTTTATTCTTAGTCTCAATGCACTGAAACATATTTCTCCTTTTACTACCAATCTTAGCTACAACCTTGAGCCCGTTTATTCCATCATCATGGCTTTCATTATTTTTCACGAAAATAAATTTTTAGGGCCTCATTTTTACTTTGGATTTGCATTGATACTTCTTGCAGTTACCCTACAAATGATGCGCGTGTACCGCGATAGAAAAATTGAGATGGATAAAGAGTTAAGTTTGAATTAAATTTTATTCTTGAATTTAATATCTCTAATATATGAGAATGCTCTAGCTCTGTGGAAGCGACATGTTATTGCTGCAATAGGCAAAACATAATAAAATATCTTAACCCACTACACCTGACATTTTGCTCCTATGCAGCTAACATTTTCACACCATTGTTTACTACTAACATAGTACCCCTACGGGGCTAACTTAATCCCGCAGCCCAATATCATTTCGCGATATTACGTAACGGTAAAATCGTGAATAAATTTAACTTGAAGAAACTCCACTAATTTATTTATCTGTTGTACAATATTGAATCTTTTCAAGGTAAATTATTCGCTGTTTTGTTTTTTTATAGAATGCGATTGGCTTTCCTGTAATTGCTAAAGTATTTTTATGGAATTAAGGATAAGAATTTATCTCTTTTTTCTTAAATTTATTCGTGAATAAATCTTTCCAATCTACTTTACAACTTTTACGGTTTCATTTTTCCTTCTTTTTAATGCCTGTATATTGGTTTGCATTGAGCCGCATTCCGCATATTAATTGCCAA
>JBDTEK010000055.1:0-7678 GCA_039922575.1 Ginsengibacter sp. | reverse complement strand
TAGTTGAAACAACTGTAAAAGAATTAGGAGGTATTCATATTCTGATAAACAATGCCGGCGGTGGTGGCGGTGGCCGCGAAAATCCATTTAAAATTTCCGTGGATGACATCAAACGTGACTACGAACTAAATGTTTTTAGTGGATGGAGGCTGTGTCAATTGTGCGTGCCCTATATGAAAAAGGATGGGTACGGTTCTATTGTCTTTACAACGTCAATGTCCAGCATCAACAAAAGCCCGAATATGAGTGGATATGCAGGTTCAAAAGCATCTGTAAATCACATGGCCGCAAACCTGGCACATGATTTTGGACCGGAAGTTCGCATCAATTGTGTAGGGCCGGGAGCTACAAGAACAGCGGCTTTGGAAAGTGTATTGACACCGGAAATAGAAAAGACCATGTTAGCCCATACACCGATAAAACGTTTGGGAACCGCAAACGATATTGCCGGGGCTATGCTTTATTTTGCTTCGCCAATTTCGGAGTGGGTAAGTGGACAGACTATTTTTGTAAACGGTGGCGGAGAGCAAACGTTGGAGTAAATTTTCAGGAACTCTTTTACATACATCAATAATGATACTCTATTGTTAGCAGAAACAATTTCCATAAAATGATGCGAGAATTTCCAGGTTACCAATTACCATAAAACCAGATTATGAAATAGATTTGGGAAGTCAAATAGTAATTCGTGAAGACACGAACCGCAGATCAGGCTTCGTTTACTGATTGAATGCTAATAAAACAGGATCTTATATAAGGAGGCACAAGCGATGCTAAAGTAAAAAAATATTTGCTACAAAACTTATAATAAAAGTGGGGTTTTGCTGTGTATTATTCTTGTTTTGATTTTAGTTCAATGGTCCTTCAGGACTTAAACAACGAAAAAATTTCGGGTATTTTTTTTGGCTTTAAATAATTTTTATGGTGAAATAGTAGTGATAATTTTGTTTTAATGAATTCTAAATAAACTTTTGAAAACATGGAAACTAAAGATAGGAATCAAGTCATACTACTTGCCGAAAGACCTTCAGGCATGCCTGCCAAGAGCACTTTTCATTTGAAGTATGTTGATATGCCTGAAATAAATGAGGGCCAGGTATTGCTTCAAAGTATTTACGTATCAGTTGACCCCGGTATGCGGGGATTTATGGACAAGGGAACGAATGACAACACCGGCCAAAAATTTGAAATAGGCAAACCCATTACCAGCAGATCGGTAGCACGGGTCATTGAGAGTAAATCAAAGGAATTGGTAAAAGGAGATATTGTTCACGGGCGCCTGGCTTGGCAAAAATACCAGACAATGGATGCAGATAAATTGGAGAAAATAGACCCCGGCTTAGCGCCTGTTTCTACGGCTGTCAGCATATTGGGAGTGCCGGGTCTCGCGGCTTATTTCGGTCTTCAAAAAATAGGAAAGATCCAAAAAGGAGAAACGGTGGTAGTTTCCGGAGCTGCAGGTGGAGTGGGAAGCGTCGCGGTGCAAATCGCCAAAATAAAAGGCTGCAAGGTAGTGGGTATCGCAGGCTCTGATAAGAAGATTGATTACCTGGAAAATGAGCTGGGTATTGATAAAGGGATTAATTATAAAAAAAGCGACGACCTCGTAAAAGCCCTTGCCAAGGCTTGCCCCAATGGAGTGGATGTTTTTTTTGACAATGTGGGTGGCAAATTATTCGATGCTGTTTTTGGCCATATTAATAAGAAAGGCCGTATAGTAATCTGCGGCCAGATTGCGGAATATAATGAAGCGACGCCCCCGCAAGGCCCACGACCGCAACATACGCTTATTAAAAAAAGTGCCCGTATGGAAGGCTTTGTTGTTTTCGATTTTAAAGATAAATTTGGTGGGGCCAAACAGAAGCTTGCCGGATGGTATCATGAAGGCAAATTAAAATATAAGGAAAACCTGGTTGAAGGATTTGAGAATCTTCCGTCGGCATTTATTGGGTTGTTTACCGGTGAAAATATTGGAAAGCAGATGGTGAAAGTTTGATGAGATATCAATTTGCCCGGTAAGCGATGTGCTTACTTCTTTATACCGGTAATCTATTTTCTTTATAAATTTAGGTCCGTGGTTAATGTCTCTACCTATCACGGAAAGAATTGCATAAAAGAAAAAATGGTTCGTGGAGACACGAACCATTGAAGAATTCCTTAATGCTTACGATGCACATTCTGCCTGTGAATTTGCCTGTCGGCGCGCTTGAGTGGATGTTTCACTCCATCACTCTTTAAATCTTTTACATCACCATGAATGTCCTTATTGTCCGCCTTTATATCTTTTGTTTCTGCTTTGGCCTCTGCCTTGTCATGATGTTTTAATTCGTACGTACGTAATTTTTTATCATGGCGTTTGTCTTTTACATCCTTTCTTAAATCTTTCATGTCTTTGCTTTTGTCAGTGGATGCCGTCGTCGCTGGTACGGTAGTTTGCGCAAATGCGCCTGCGGTAAGTAATCCAACGAATAGGGTTAAAATTGTTTTTTTCATTTTTTTTTTTTTTTTTAATTAATAAATGATTATTGAGAAATTGAGACTTGAAAAGTTATTATTCGTTTAACTCATAGTTACGAAATGACAAAAGAGTATCAAACCGGATAAGTTAAAAAAGAGTGTATTGATGGTTGTTATACATAAAGGTTATGATGGAATTGAATGGTTTGTTTATTGATTAGAAGTCGTAAGTAATTCCTGCAGACCAGAGAAAAATGTTACTTAATTTTTCGGTCTTCGTCCTGGTGACGGAAATGCCCGAGGCGGGCGTAATCGTTACCACGGTTACATTAGGATTCACAGGCAATACATCAGTGGGCGTAATATCAAATATAAATTTCCCCAAAGAATAATCCATCGGGAAACTGAATTCATAATCCATTATTTTAAACTCGGAAGCATCGGGCAAATAAGCCCTTGTAGTAGTAACGGCTACTGTTTGATTCTTTCGTTTCGTCGCAAATTTTCTTTTGGTATAATAGGAGTTGTAATAGTTTTGTGTGCTCGCGTTTATTAAAAGAGAGGGGCTAATTTCAAAATTATCATTCGCTAAAAAAAAGGAATGATTGAGACCAAATGCTGCGTAATAATCATCTCTTGTATTAAAAACGATTCCTCCCTGCAATACAGGTTTTATAAAACTAAAATCGTATGAAAGTGTTCCATTCAAACTTCCTGTGGTTTCTGCTTTTACATTCTTGCTCTGACTGTTATAAAAATATTTTTCCGCAGATAAAATACCTGAAAACTTATCACTTGTAAAAGTATATCCCGCTTCTAATTCCACAAGGTCAACGCGGCTGTTCCCTGCGCTGGCCAGATAAGAAAGGGAGGTGCCTGCAAAGAAACCCGATTTATTGTAATAATTGAAAGAAGGCGTCAGGTACGGAATCTTCAATGAGTCGTGCCTGCCAAAGTAAACGTTGTTACTCAAGTAACTGAGGCCTGCTTCAAAATACGATTTATCTGTTCCGTCGTCTTTAGTTGAATCCTGGGCTTTTACATTTGGAAGCACAGAAAAAAAAGTTGCGCAAAAGAAAAGGCAACGGTAAATCTTTTTCATAAATTCTTTCGGTTATATTTTATTCAAGGAAGCAGATAATTATTTTGTTTTGCAGTTAACGCCCTGATGGGAACTAACTTATATTTTTTCAAAATAATTTGACAGTAAAATGAAAGAAGGTTTAATATCCATTTAAAATATGACAGATTGATTACAATCAGGAATCGGGGTTGGACGACGCTTGTCAATGCAGGCGAAGGTTTCAAAGGGTTAGTTGGGTAACATAATTTTCTTTATAAATTCAGTGAAAATTTTATATGTCAATTAATACATCACTTCGTGCCTAGCTAAAAGCGAGAGCGTCAACACTAAAAAAATAATTGTGAGAATACCTGGATGAAAATAGGGAGAATAATCTATAAGTCTTATAAATCACCCATTTTCGATTGCCTGACTTCTGTATCCTATATTAATGGTAAGGAATCTTATCTTTTGCTTTAAAGACTTTTACCTTCTGGTATAAAATCATCTTTAATTTTTATTGATTTAATACGAAAGTTTAATAACTTTGATTTGCGATTTCTTCGGGTAAATTTAGTATCTGTTTCGGTAACAGTATTATTTTTTTCTAAGCACTTGATTCATACTATCCGATAGCTAATCGAATCAATATCTTTTAGAAATTCCAAAACTTCTTTGGAGCTGCCCGGCAATTTTAAGGTACTCATCTATTCAATTCAAGAATTAATTATTAAAATTTATCTACCTGGTTGTAGAAATATAATTTTATAAACATTTTATACAAAATTATTATGAAAAAAATCCTGTTTTTACTCGCATTTGCAATAATTTTTACTTTTAGTTTACATGCTCAAGGGGTGACACAAATTGATAATAACCATAGCCTTATGGGAGTTGCCGTATTGACCAGCACTAAAGCGATTGGTGCCTCATCAATTGATAGTTCTATATGGACAACGGACGCCAGTAAGGCCGGTACAGTGAAGCTACCCACCAATATTAAATATGGGGGATTCGGTACGGTGCTTTCCGGTAAATTTATTTTTAATGGATATACTCCCGCTACTGGTTCAGAGCTTTACATAACCGATGGTACTTCCGCCGGAACTTTCCTTGTGAGTGATATTAATCCGGGCCCGGCAGGTTCTTCACCGGGCTTAATGGCATCGCTAAATGATGGGTTTCTTTATTTTAGTGCCGATGATGGAGTTCATGGAAGAGAATTATGGAGAACCAATGGTACGCTCGCAGGTACTACTTTCGTAAAAGATATTGAGCCCGGCCCTCAGAGCAGTTTTGATGTATTTAGTGCATCTGATTTATTTTCCAATGGTTCTTATCTTCTTTTTGCAGCCAATACAACAGGTTCCGGTAATGAATTATGGAAATCTGATGGAACGGGTGCCGGAACAGTTTTATTAAAAGATATAAATACAGGAGTCGATTCTTCAAACCCTGACAACTTTTATCGGTTTAATAATATGGCTTTATTTACAGCGACCGATGCAACGCATGGAAATGAAATATGGAAAACAGATGGTACCCCGGGCGGTACTGTTCTGTTGAAAGATATTAATCCAGGTACAGCCAGTTCAACCAGTATTGAAGTAATCCCTGGATTTTCAACTGATGTTTTCTTTGGCTTCCATGCTTTTAATAACCGTGCTTATTTCCAATCAAATGATGGTACAAGCACCGGTGAACTTTGGACAACAGATGGGACAACTGTAAATACCACCCTGGTAAAGAATATTGTTCCCGGAACGGGGCTTTCGTTTGTTTTTGCTATTGATGGCGTAAACTTCCCTGGTAAATTTATTTTTCCCGTTTCTGATGGCTCCGCCGGAACCCGCTCGGAACTCTGGGAGTCGGATGGTACATCTGGGGGTACTGTTTTGTTTAAATCGTTTTCACCAGTTGTGCCAGGTGATATACCCTCAGTTTACGTGCCCTTCCTCATCGACTATTTAAACGGCACTTTTACCGAGCCATTATTCCAGGGTAATAAATTTTTCTTTACAGCTCGTACAATAACTGCGGGTAAAGAGTTGTGGATTTCTGATGGCTCAACGGGAGGTACCCATGTTGTAAAGGATATAAATCCGGGGACTGATAGTGGAGTTGATACTATCGGCGGAGATTATTTATACACTACAACTGCATTATTTTTTAGTGGAACCGAGGGTACACATGGGACCGAACTGTGGCAAACAGATGGAACTGATGCGGGAACTACAATGGTTGCTGATATTAATCCGGGTGCAGCCGATTCTGATCCCAATAGCCTGACAGTATTTAATAATAAAATTGTATTCAGTGCAACAGATGGGGATAATGCTACTGCCAGTGATCTATACACCGTATTTGGAAACTTTGTTGCGTTACCGGTGAAGCTTACAGATTTCACTGTTACGCTTAAAACCAATGATGGATTTTTACAATGGAGCACTGCGCAGGAACTAAATACTAAAAACTTCACTATCCAGCGTAGCTTCGACGCTCAACATTTTGAAGATATTGGAAACGTTGCTGCTTCAGGTACTTCTTCTAACAGCCATGGCTATTCCTTTACTGATGCAGATATTACGGGCAGTGGTAAAAGCATTATTTATTACAGGTTAATTACTACAGATAAAGACGGGAAATCTGAAAATTCAAATGTGATTTCTTTAAGGCTCACGGGCAACAGTTCATGGAATGTACGCCTGCTTTCAAATCCGGTTCAGGATAACATAAAGGTAATACTGGATGGTATCTCTGGTAAGGTTCAACTCTCCGTACGCGATATAAACGGAAAAACACTGTATGCAAAATCATTCCAAAATATAAACGGGCAAATCAGCCTTCCGGTGATATTGCAAAAGGGTATATATATATTAGTTGCAGAAAATAATAACGAAAGAAAAACTGTCAAGTTTATAAAATGATGAGATAAGATAAAAAGTAGCCCTGACCGGGGCTCCTTTTTTAATTTTTGTCCCATAATATTATTAAAGAATTATTCACACCAGTTCGATATATATTGGTTTCTAAATTGCTATGTGGGAATTATTTATTTATACCATCAAATTTTTCTTTAAGAGCTCATGGATCGTGAGTCGCAATAACCAGGTGGTTTTCCAGTTGCCAAAAATGGTTGCTATCAGAAGTTTTGCGTTCAATCATATTTATCATCACCGTTGCCACCTGAGTGTTTACCTTCGTTTGCCGGATTTTCCTGTGCCGGGAATGTATGGCCTCAGCGGATGAATAATAAGCGTCGTAAGGATGGCTTGTTTAGTAGGGATTGAGAGTCGGAATGGCTATTGGCCGCTTCAGACCCTTTGTTCGTTACCGAATGATTTGTTTAATTTTATTGAATAAAGATATTTTATGAGCAAAGAAGTAAAGTCTAAAATATATCAGTTGGTAGATTCTATAGAAGATGAAAACATTTTGCAAATGGTAATGAAGATGTTGCTTACTATGCAAGTGATAAGGATGTAGCGAACGAACTAACTAAAGATCAGTTGAAGGAATTAGATGAAGCTAACTCAGAAGCAGATAAGAACGAAACAATGGATTGGAACGATTTAAAAAAAGAAAGGAATGAATGGAAAAAAAGATAGTTGTTTCCAAGCGTTTCCGAAAGAATAGCCTGGAAGTATTTGAATATTTAATAAAGGAGTATTCTCAAAAGACTGCTTTTAATTTTCTTGATAAATTAGAATGTGTTGAATTTATTATCCGGTATCCTGAAATTGGTAAACCTTCTCAATTAAGGCCAAAAGTAGGGAGCGTCACACTTCAGCTATAGAATATATTACAGGCTCAAAATGAATACCATTGAATTACTGTGTCTGTTTAATATGGGAAAAAGAAGTTGCATTACTGACTTTTCTTACTGTAATTCTTTTAAAATGTACCTTGTTTCACAGAGGTGAAAAACTATCTGAAGTCGCTTTCTCATCTTTTAATTTTTTTATAATTTTAATATATGGATTTAGCGCTTATACTCATTCAATGTCATGACCAGGTAGGATTAGTTTCCCGGATTGCAGGAATTATCGTTTCGCACAATTTGAACATTGATGCTATGCGGGAATTTGTAGATGTGAATGAATCACTTTTTTTTGCACGCCTGGAATGTAGCGGTCCTGTAACCGACAGTGAATTACT
>JBDTEK010000054.1:0-14400 GCA_039922575.1 Ginsengibacter sp. | reverse complement strand
TTTAAATATAGGCCATTAATTCCGATTACTTATTTTTTACCGGCCTTGCTTATGAGCCAAAAAATAATTAGTATGATAACTACTACTACTATTACACCAACCCACACTCCCGCTTTAAAAATACCGGCAATAGCTGCACAACTACTTAGAAAAATACTCATAAAAATGAGCAGAGCAATTACGGAACTTAGATTGAATTTTTTCATACTGTTGATTTTTTATTTTTTATTTATTTTTTATTTGTCTTTTTTATTTCGTCAATATTTTCCTCAATCTCTAATCCCGATTCTTCAATAGAGTGTACTTTATTTTCATTTTCTTTTTTAGTAATATCAGATAAAGCAGAATAGAAATGCCGAATCTTTTCAAGCTCCTCATCAGTTAAATTTTCAATGCTTATTAATTTATTACTGGCTTTGCTAGCGGCTATTAACTCATTCAATTTAAGCTGAAGAGCAATTGTATCCTTATTTTGAGAATGTTGAATCACGAAAACCATTAGAAAAGTGACAATAGTAGTTCCTGTATTAATTACCAACTGCCAGGTATCTGAAAATTTAAAAAGCGGACCCGTAGCCGCCCAGATAATAACGATTGCAATAGCAATTATAAAAGCATAAACGCCACCGGTAACCTTGGTTACATAGGACGAAAAATGATTAAAAAAATGGGACAGAACATTCTTTCTTTCCACTTCAGTTACGCCTGACTTATTAGAGGATGTTTCTTTGAGTTTCATATTATTCATTCAATCTATTTTAGGCCGGATAAATTATACTCAAAAATATTATGCCAAAAGAATGAGGTACTGATTTGTACTTATTTCGAAAATTCCTTTGTTATATGCTTTCATTTTTTATTAGAAATTGACCTAAAATCCTTCCTCATAATGGGAAATTTTTTACTCAGATTTTCAGGTTTCATTACAAAGGCAATCAAAACTAATTCTTTTTGAAACCCTTTACCATCCTAGCCTTTAGCCTATCCACGGAAATTTATTTTTAATTGGCAATGTATTTATCATTATATTGGCAAAACAATATTTTAAAAAATTTAAATCTTACAACTATGGGCTCAGGAAAAGTTTTAGCAAGCGTATTAGCAGGTGCCGCTGCCGGTGCAGTATTAGGTATTCTATTTGCGCCTGATAAAGGAACAGAAACAAGGAGAAAAATCGCTGAAAAAGGATCAGATTTAGCAGACAATGTTAAAAATAAGTACGGCGAATTCACAGACACAATTTCGGAAAAATACGATGCTGCTAAAGAAAAATTATCAGGATTAGTGAATGAAGGGAAAGATATGGGTAAAGACATGGTGAACCAGGCAAAAGATAAAGCAAATGCCATGAGGAACGATGTTCGTAACCCGAATCCGATAAATTCCTAAATCTTCTTAATTAATGGATTCTCAGACAAGCTCCAACGATAAAAATATAAATATGGAAAATCAACCTTCTAATGTTGAGGAACTATTTTATAAATTGAAAGATTATGGAGATACCCGGCTTGATTTATTTAAATTGAAAAGTATCAACAAGATTTCGGGATTTATAACTTCAATAATTACTTCAGCTATTTTAATGGTTCTTCTTGCATTGGTTCTACTATGTATAACCATAGGCGCTGCCTTGCTTATAGGAGCCCTGCTTGGTAAAACCTATTACGGCTTTTTTATAATAGCAGGTGTTTATATTATCGTTGGGCTTGTTTTATATTCTTCCAGGGATAAGATGTTGAAAACTCCGGTTAGCAACAGATTGATCAAAGAACTTATTGATTAATTTTTTTGAGAATAATTAATACTAAAATACATCAATAATGAACTACGAAGAAACCCCGAGGGAAAAACTGGAGATTATTGCGAATACCACTGACTTATCTACTGCTATAAAAAGACTTGAAAGAAAAAAAATGCTCCAGGAGGAGGAACTTCGTGATCAAATGCACTCTATTCTCGAAAGTCTAAAACCAACTAATATATTAAAGCATACACTAAAGGAAGTTCAGGAATCAACACCACTTAAGCACAATCTTTTAAAAGTAGCATTGGGCTTAGGCGTTGGCTACTTTTCGCGTAAAATGGTAATTGGAAAATCTGCAGGGTTTGTAAAAAAAGCGCTGGGTACTGCTTTACAATATGGAATTACACAGTTCGTAGCTAAAAAAGACGAGGATACTAACAGCAATGGCTACACGCCAAAAAGAAAAAGTCTCTTTAAACGAATACTTTCTATTTAATCCTTATTTTTTGTTTTAAAATTTTTGCTTAAAGAATTAAGATTATCGGTTTATTTCCACCTTTATTTATCTTTTAGCCTATATTTTTTATTCACTTTTGGATTGTTAAAATATTTATCCAAATCTTTTGAATCTGTAGCATCTTCAACTACCGGCACATCAATTAATTGCAACTGTACTTGTTTTAATTCGTCCTTTAAGCGGTTTGTTTTTTTAATAATATCGTTGTCTTTATCACCAATAAGCATATTATCCGTAAGAAGGTATTGTAATCTTTTGATATCGCTCCTCACAAGCGAAGCTGAATTTTGTTCATAATTTTTGTTGGGTGCTACGGCTTCTTTTACCGGCACCAAAGCTACTCCCACGCTAGGTAAAATTTTGCCGGTAGTTTGCTGATTCTGATTTGGCAAGGAGGAGAAAATCGTTCCTCCCAACGCAGTAGATGCAGAAGTAAGATCAAAAGTAGTCCGTGTATTCTTTGTGTGTTTTATTTTTTGATCTAAAATGCGGAAGGTACTTTTTAATTGTACTATATATTTTTCAATGTATTGCGATATTTTATCGTACTCAATTAAACGCTGCGGATAATTAATAGTTTGATTTACCATTACACTTACTGTTGCTGTATCCCGATTAAAGAATTTGTCAACACCAATAAAATTAATGATCAGTTTTTTTTGTTTGACGTTTTCATCCTCTTTTATAAAGTCATATGGCGCTACCCAACTAAAATCATCGCCGCAATGTGTAACCGGAGTGGTAGAACGGATAGGATAATTGCTGGAATAAGTGAGCGATTCAATGGGGAAACTTCCATCTTCACACTGTAATTTAAAATTAAGGGTATCTCCTTCATCTATTGTAAGATTGTTTGAAACGGTGGGCTTCACTTTAGAAGGTACAATATCAGTATTATAAAAAAGCAAGGTAAAGCTGGTATCTACTTTATCAGCAACATCATTTAAGTTTTGCACACCCAGCCTCACTTTATATTCATGATCGTATTTTAGTTTACCCGATAAGAAAAAGGATTTTTCTGCTTTAAAACGTAAAACTCCATTGTCTTTGTTAATCTTTAATCCCACTGGCGAATTTTTGAGATACCAGTAATACTGGACAGGATCTCTGTTAATTTCAAAATGATACTCTAAGGTTGAATCTACGTGAAGCGTAAAATATGGGCTGAAATTTTTTATTCTTAATAACGTATCAATCGGTTTTAAAAAAACAGTATCGGGATAATGTACTATAATGCTGTCGCGAATTACCTGGCTCTTCACGCCAGTTGAAAACGCAAAACCAATTACAATCAGGGCCCATTTTTGAACAATTGACTTTGTAACCATACCAACAAAAATATAAAACTCTTGCTTGTTTGCGTCAAAAAGCGGGTTATAGATTTTTAAAAAGCGTTTCATTCAGGCATTTAACCGATTAATTAATGCTGCTTACCGACTATTTAACCCGGTAAACCTAAAGGGTCTTTTCAGGCCAAAGCCCAGGCTATATATTTGTGTGATTAAAAGTAAAAAATAAAGAATTTAAGCATGAAACAAGACGATATTCGAAGACACAGAGTCGTAACGGGCTCAAGGATTTGGAGCGGCCTAATTTTATTAGCTGCCGGATTTTTATTACTTGCCTATAAAATGGGAGCGCCCATTCCCGGTTGGGTATTCACCTGGCCTGTTTTATTAATTGCCATAGGAATTATTACGGGCATCAAAAGTAGATTTAATAATCCCGGTGCATTTATTATGATCCTGATAGGAGCCATCTTTTTATCAGACCACGTAATTCCCGGAATTAATTTTCAAAATTATATTGTCCCCATCGTGCTTATAGCCGTAGGGTTGGTATTTATTTTGCGTCCAAAACGCAGTTGCGAATTTCGCCAGAGGAGCCGGGAAAGTTTGAATCAGGAAAATACAGCATACCCACTCAATCCTGATGATAATAATATTCCCAGATCCGGAGATAATGCTGAATTTGTTGATATAAATGCAATTTTTGGGGGAGTGAAAAAAAAAATATTGTCAAAAAACTTTAAAGGAGGCGAAATAGTAAGTTTTATGGGCGGCACGGAGCTCAATCTTTTGCAGGCAGATATACAACACCCGGTAGAATTAGAAGTGAATAATGTTTTTGGGGGAACTAAAATTGTAATACCCTCCAACTGGGACGTAAAAAATGAGGTAACTGCCATATTTGGAGGTATAGAAGATAAGCGAATCGTTAATAATTTGGTTCCGGATGCCAATAAGGTCATACTAATAAAAGGATCGTGTGTGTTTGGCGGGATAGAAATATCTAATTTTTAAAAAGGCCTGCAAAGAAATTAGGAAAAACAAATACCTTATTTGTGGTGAACATGAAAGAGTAATACAAAATCAACGTTTTTCAAACATTAATCCCACTTTTATGAAATGGTATCTTGCAAAATTGATTTACAGAATTATTTGCGGAGAAGGAAATCACACTCCTCAATTTGATGAACAATTACGGCTTATTCATGCCGAGGACGATATGCACGCTTTTCAGAAGGCAAGAAAAACAGGCGAGAAGGAAGAAGATAGCTTTTTGAATAATCAACAAAAACCGGTGCATTGGAAATTTATTGATGTTTCGGAGCTGCACCCGCTTAATGATTTAATTGACGGAGCGGAACTGTATTCAAAAATAGGCGAAGAAGAAGATGCCGAAAGCTATATCAGAATGATAAATAATCGTGCAAAACACCTGCACGAAGACTGTTTTCAAAAGACTTTTTTAATGAACTAAATATTTTTGCTTGGCCAATTCCATTTTATCTGATAAGAAATTGCGTATTTTTTTCCTATCATGGTGGCTTGTGTGCATGATTTTGCAATTCATTATTCTCAGCCAATTTAATATTGATATTAAGCATGCCGCTATAGATAGTATCGTGAGTATTGTGTTATTGGCAGCTACCTGCTTTTTTGTAAGTAACAATATGAGGTTTTATATGCCGCGGCGCGAAAAATACTGGTACCTTCTTGTCATCAGCCTAACACTCAGTTTTTTTTGGATGATTGCGCAGCAGGGCGTTCTTTGGATGATTTTTAAATCATCGGATGTTTATCCGGAAATAATTAGTGACTCTTGGAGCGTTCGCTTTGGCGCTGGTTTTTTATTGATCAGTTTTATGACCATGTTTAGTTTGCTTTGGTACAGCCAGCAGGAGCAAAGCGAAATGGAAAACCGAAAAACAGAAACTGAAAGGCTTTCGAAGGAAGCAGAATTATTAAAATTGAGACAACAATTACAGCCACATTTTTTGTTCAACAGCTTAAATTCTATCAGCGCCCTTACCAGCTCTGATCCGGAAAAAGCACGAAATATGATTCATCAGCTAAGCGATTTTTTACGCGGTACTTTGAAGAAGGATGAACACCAAATGAACACGCTGGAAGAAGAATTACAACATTTACAACTATATCTTGAAATAGAGAAAGTAAGATTCGGATACCGGTTGCAAACGGAAATAAACTGTAGTGATGATTCTTTGAAATATAAACTTCCCGCACTTCTTTTACAACCGGTGGTGGAAAACGCAATCAAATTTGGCTTGTACGACACTATTGGCGAAGTATTGATAAAATTAGATGCGTCAATCCAGCAAAATAATTTAAAGGTCACCGTTCAAAATCCATTCGATCCGGAAATCTCTCAATCCCAGAAAGGAACCGGATTTGGACTTAGCTCCATTCAAAGAAGATTATTTTTATTATTTGCCAGAAAAGATCTTTTAAAGATTAAAAAAGAAGATGACCATTTTATCACCATTATCCTTATACCGCAAACTATATGATAAAAGCCATTATTATTGATGATGAGCCTTTGGCGAGAAGTATTGTAAAAGAGTATCTTCAATTCAATACAGACATTGAACTGGTTGCCGAATGCAGCGATGGTTTTGAAGGAGTAAAAGCCATTCAGCAATACCAGCCTGATCTTGTTTTTTTAGATATTCAAATGCCTAAGATCAATGGTTTTGAAATGTTGGAACTGGTAGAAAATACTCCTTCAGTGATTTTTACTACCGCCTTTGACGAATTTGCCATTAAAGCTTTTGAAACCAATGCGATAGACTATCTGTTGAAACCTTTTACCAAAGAGCGTTTTGAGAAAGCAATACAAAAATACCAGCAGCAGCAACCTCAAAAAATAGCTGAAGTGGTTGACTCTGCAGCACAATCACCTTTGCAAAATAACCGCGTGGTGGTAAAAGATGGAAGTAAAATAAAAATTATTCCGGTAAATAAAATTCATTACCTCGAAGCTGCAGATGATTATGTAAAATTTATAACTGCTGATGGTACTTTCCTGAAAAAACGCACAATGAATTTTTTTGAGCAATCATTAAGTTCATATCACTTTGTGCGTGTTCATCGTTCCTATATCGTAAATACCCAGCTCATCACCCGCATTGATGCTTACGAAAAAGACAGCCATTTGTTATTGCTGAGCACAGGTGCAAAAATACCGGTAAGCAAAGCGGGATATGCTAAGTTGAAAGAAGTGCTGGGGATTTAATTACTGAGAATATTTGGTTTTCCCGGGCATATAATATTATTATAAGTTGAAAACTGAAATAGGTATTAAATATTTAAAGATAAAAAACGAATAAGAAAAAATAAATTCATTTTAAAATCTTACTCAAAATTGCCAGTAGTATGATAAACAATTAACTTTCAAAAATACCTGCAGGTTGTAATTTTTCAACCATTAATTTTCATTCACGTATTTTTATACAAAAAATTTTTGAACCAAACGATTTTTGCTAAAGAACTTACTAAAATTTACGGAAGGCGAACCGTAAACGATAAAGTATCCTTTGAAGTATCACAGGGAGAAATTGTTGGTTTGCTGGGGCCCAATGGCGCAGGTAAAACCACTTCTTTTTATCAGGTGGTAGGGCTCGTGAAGCCCGATGACGGAGATGTTTTTTTAAATGAGATCAACATTACCAGATTACCAATGTATAAACGAGCGCAAATGGGTTTGGGATATTTGCCGCAGGAAGCCAGCATTTTTAGAAAGCTTACCGTAGAGGACAATATCTCGGCCGTTTTAGAAATGATGAAACTGACCAAAAAAGAACAAAGGGAAAAACTCGAATCATTAATATCTGAATTTAACCTGGAGCATGTGCGCAAAAGCAATGGCGATGTACTAAGCGGAGGCGAAAGACGAAGAACAGAAATAGCGCGCGCGCTTGCTGTAAATCCAAAATTTATTTTGCTTGATGAGCCCTTTGCAGGTATTGACCCTATTGCTGTTGAGGATATTCAAACAATTGTTACCAAACTAAAATATAAAAATATCGGCATTTTAATTACTGATCATAATGTAAACGAAACATTGTCTATTTGCGATAGGGCTTATCTGTTGATTGAAGGAAAAATATTTAAGGATGGCACTGCGGAAGAATTAGCAAAAGATGAGCAGGTGCGCCGTTTGTATTTGGGTAGAAATTTTGAATTAAAAAGAAAAGATTATTTGCATATAGATGCGATGAAGTAGATTGATTAATTGAATTGTTCAATTATAGAAGCTATTAGATCACTGATTAAGTGAGTGATCTAAAATCCTGATAAGTTAAAATTATTCAACAAAATCAATATCAAAACATAATTTTTAAACCTTTCATAATTCTCTCAATATCTAAAACATCATAAACTGCCAAAAGCGAATGAGATCGTTATTCTAAACTAATTTTAATTATTTTAATCAGTTACAAATCATTCAAACCACCTAAAAGTTGAAACTCCTTAGTCCCATAATTTCCCGTCTTGCCAGAATGCGTTTATGGGGCGTTCAGAACTGGATCAGTTTTCCCGTTTCAGCCCAACGAAATGTTTTACAACATCTGATTACCCAGGCACAGTACACAGAATTTGGAAGAAAATATTCATTCTCAAAACTCTTCACAATAAAAGATTTTAAGAAGAAAGTGCCCATTCAGGAATATGATGACGTAAAACCATACATTAATAGAATGATGGCAGGCGAAGAAAATATTTTATGGAATACGCCCATTAACTGGTTTGCAAAAAGCAGCGGAACCACCTCAGACAAAAGTAAATTTATTCCCATAAGCGAGGAGAGTTTAAAAGAGATTCATTTTAAGGCTTCTAAAGATGTACTCACCAACTATTATAAAAACTTTCCGGATAGCGACCTGCTCACAGGCAAAAGCCTTGTGGTAGGCGGTAGCCACCAGGTAAACACATTTCATGAAGACATTCAATATGGCGATCTAAGCGCTGTGCTAATGCAAAACACTCCCTTTTGGGGACAATGGATAAGAACGCCGGAACTTAGCATTGCCTTACTCGATGAATGGGAAAGCAAAATAGAACAACTGGCGCAAAATACAATTCGCGAAAATGTAACTTCTCTCGCCGGAGTGCCTACATGGACCATTATTTTAATTAAACGTATTCTTGCCATCACCGGCAAAAAGACTTTAAAAGAAGTGTGGCCTAACCTGGAATTATATCTTCATGGCGGAGTTTCGTTTACCCCTTACCGTGAGCAACTAAACCGGTTAATTGGCTCACCCATAAACTATCTTGAAACCTACAATGCAAGCGAAGGTTTTTTCGCTGCGCAAAATACTCCTGACGATGAATCAATGCTTTTATTTACTGATCATGGAATCTTCTATGAATTTTTACCCACGGAAGAGTATAAAAAGCACCATCCTAAAACGGTAGGGTTAAAACATGTGAAGCTTTATAAAAATTATGCTTTGGTAATAAGCACCAACGGCGGCCTTTGGCGCTATTTGGTGGGAGACACTATTCAATTTACTTCATTAAAACCATTCAAAATAAAAGTTACAGGCAGGTTAAAGCATTTTATGAATGCTTTTGGCGAAGAAATAATTGTCGATAATGCTGACAATGCAATTGCCATAGCATCTGCCAAAACTGGTGTTATAGTAAATGATTATACAGCAGCGCCGGTTTATTTTAACGACAAAGAAAATGGCGCTCATGAATGGCTGATAGAATTTGAAAATGACCCTTCAGACCTTCATTCATTTACTATTGAGCTTGATGAAGCCTTAAAATCTATTAACAGCGATTATGAAGCCAAGAGGTATAAAGATATAGCGCTGCGGCTTCCGATAGTACGGAGTCTGAAAAAAGGCACTTTTAACAGGTGGCTAAAAACAAAAGGAAAGCTGGGAGGGCAACATAAAGTACCACGGCTGAGCAATGAAAGAAAAATGGTAGAAGAAATTTTATTTCTGAATAACCAGTAAAATGAAAATGCCTGTAATTATTTATATAAATGGAGAAAACGGATCCTAAGATAAATAATATAATATCTGCGTAATTGGTTGTCTTGCTACCTGCGTCTATAATCTGTATCCTTTTAAGCCGCCTTCTTTAACCTTTCATTAACCATGTAACAAATACTTTTGCGAACTTAATTAGACTTATGAAGAAAATTGTTTTTATTGTTGCAGGCTGTTTGTTTTTTTTCTATGGCTACTCACAAGATTCATCTTTGATAACCACCTCAACCAAAACACCAAAAATTGCAGCAAAGTCCTCAACAATAAAAATACCTAACCGGCCCGGCGACCATTTGATGATTCAGCTTTCTTCCGATCACTGGACAGGAATGCCCGATAGTATTAAAAGTCATCAGAAAGGGTTTTCAAAGGGATTTAGCATTTATTTTATGCTGGATAAGCCCTTTAGAAGTTCTCCTCAGTACAGCATCGGTATTGGAGCCGGAATTAGTACAAGTAACATAATTTTCAGCAAGATGAATATAGGTGTTAATTCAACTGCCCCGCTTTTGCCATTTACTCAAACAGATTCTACCAATCACTTTAAAAAATATAAACTGGCTACAGGATACCTCGAAGTCCCTTTAGAATTCAGGTATACTTCAAAACCCGCGGACTTGAATAAAAGCTTCAAAGCCGCTTTAGGCGTGAAGTTAGGCACGCTTATCAACGCACATACCAAAGGAAAAAATTTGCAGGATAAAAATAATAACCTTATTAATTCTTATGTTGAAAAAGAAAACAACAAACGCTATTTCAACAGCACCCGGTTTATGGCAACCGCAAGAGTGGGATATGGAATTTTCTCACTCTTTGGAACTTATCAGCTTAATGGTGTGCTTAAAGATGGAATGGGGCCTGATATGAAATTATTTCAGGTTGGGCTTACTTTAAGTGGATTATAAGTGGTCATGTTTTAGCAATTGTTTATAAACATAGGTGCAGGTTTCCCCATAGTGAATTTCACAACGCAATTTTCAGGCTAACCGGTGCAATAACGAAATAACAATTGTACTTCTTCCATCTTTGAGTACAATAGCGTGTTTATTTTATTGTATTCTGAAAAAAGGGATTCAAGCAAATTCATGTAATTTGTGTGCAAGACTTCAGTTACATTCAACCTCCAAAATTCATTTCTATTGATCGAAAAAAAAATAAATTATAATAATCCTGTTAATACTGTTTTAGTCAGCGTAATTCAGCAAGGGCAATCGGAACATCTTGCAAAAGAATATCTTGAAGAATTATCTTTTCTTGCAGAAACTGCGGGAGCTACTGCTATAAAAACTTTCACGCAAAAGCTGGATCATCCTGATAGCAAAACTTTTGTAG
This sequence comes from Ginsengibacter sp., assembly GCA_039922575.1. GTDB lineage: Bacteria > Bacteroidota > Bacteroidia > Chitinophagales > Chitinophagaceae > Ginsengibacter. The sequence continues at coordinate 3,492 of JBDTEK010000054.1, read as the reverse complement.
GCAAAGGAAAACTGGAAGAAATTAAAAAATACACCGGGAGAAAAAATGTAGAACTTGTAATTTTCGACGATGAATTAACTGGTTCACAAATCAGCAACATCGAAAAAGAATTAAATGTAACCACCATAGACCGTAGCGATCTCATCCTTGATATTTTTGCCGCCAGGGCAAAAACAGCACAAGCGAAAGTGCAGGTGGAACTCGCCCAATATCAATATATTTTACCACGATTAAAAGGCATGTGGAAACATCTTGAAAGGCAAGGCGGTGGCATAGGAAGCCGCGGTCCAGGTGAAACAGAAATAGAAACAGACAGGAGAATAGTAAAAGACAAAATAAGCCTGTTACGCAAACGGTTATCCGATATAGACAAACAGGCATTTACCCAAAGAAAAGAAAGAGGAGAGTTTATAAGAGTAGCATTGGTGGGCTATACCAACGTAGGTAAATCCACCATCATGAACCTCTTGAGTAAAAGTGATGTATTTGCTGAAAATAAGTTATTTGCTACTTTAGATACCACCACTAGAAAAGTAGTATTAGGACATACTCCTTTTCTTTTAAGCGATACGGTCGGTTTTATCAGAAAACTTCCTCACCATCTCATTGAAAGCTTTAAAAGTACGCTGGATGAAGTACGGGAAGCGGATCTACTTTTGCACGTGGTTGATATTTCTCATCCTCAGTATGAGGAGCAGCTCGCTGTAGTAAATAAAACTTTGCAAGAGCTGAAGAGCAATGAGAAGCCGGTTATTACCGTTTTTAATAAAATGGATCAATACGAAAAGAATACATTTGATAAGTGGCTTGAACCGGAAGTTAAACAACAAATTCTTGACGAATTAAAATCAAAATGGCAGGCGCAAACACATGGTAACTGCGTATTTATATCAGCAACTGAAAAAACCAATATCGCAGAACTGCGGCAAACCGTATTAAACAATGTGCGCACTCTGTACCAAAAAAAATATCCGTATAAAGCAGAATTTTTTCATTGACCATTTATGAATATTGAGAGAAAATACAAATGGATTAAAGTTGCTAACCACATTAAAGAATTGAATTTCAATGAAAATAATCTTATAGAAATTGAAATTGAAGAAAAGAAAATCTGCATAGCAAACACGGCTTTTGGTCTAAGAGCATGTACATCCAAATGCCCACATGCAGGTGGAAATATTTCGCAGGGAAAGTTAGATTCCAAACAAAATATAACATGTACTGTACACAATTACCAATTCAATTTAATAAATGGCAGAGACACCAATAATGAAGGCTATTTTTTAAAACTCTATCCTATGCAACAAACTGAAAATGGGGTTTTTGTTGGAATAGAAGAAGTTTGAAATATTTCTCTTCCTATGAATTACATTTCACTTTCATTTCATTTTTTTTTACAAAAGTGAATATCATCGAATGCTGAAGATGATTAAAACAATTATACTATCATCCCAGGGAGCACTTCTGAAAAGATTTTTGAATAAAAAAGAATTGATTCGAAACAGTGAGAAAGGATAGAAAATATTATGCTCAGAAAATAGTACTATGGAAAGCGAATTAGATCATTTCATAAAAACGTTGCGAAAAAACGGAACAGCAATTTGGCTGAACACATATTTTAATACACTTCAAACACTTTTACAAAATTTAAAAATAAACAGTAATTCGCCGGCCCTGGCAATGAACGTTACCAAAGTATTTGAATTGAACAGTAATATCGGCCAACGTTGGATAAGCAAACCTTACGACGGAAAATATATTGGGCTTTTATTACCAATGGAAGCAGATGAATCTCTATTAAATTGCCGGCTTCATTTTTATTTTACATCCAACAGAAGGCGTGCTGTAAAATGGGTTTTATATCGATTAAATGACAAGGAATTTCTTTCATCGGAATTATTTGATCAGTGGCAAAAAGCTTGTGAAACAGAAATAAAACGCACTCAAAAATCCGGATACAAAAAATTCCATAGTTCCCTGTTTTACGATACAGTAATGATTAACGAATTAAGGGAAGTAATTTTTAAGGAAGCATTTGGCTAGGAAAATTTCATGATCTTTTAGGAAAACAAATATATTCACGACTAACAGAAACCCGATGTTGCATTTTCAGTTCTAAGAAAATTATTGGATAAAACTTAATCCTGCAAAAATTATGCGATTCATTTGATTTCAAAGTCGAATTTCAGGATAATTTTAAAGAAAAATTTGAAGGAAAAATTTGAAAGAAAAACGCTTATTTATATTCCTTACGAAAGGTAATATAATATGAAAGAAAAAAAATAGCAATCAAATTTTGTTTCCTTGCAAAAATGGCTATTTTTGCAACCCGTTCAGAGAAAATTACTTTCTTTAGATACAGGTAAAATTATTCCTCCTTAGCTCAGTTGGTTAGAGCATCTGACTGTTAATCAGAGGGTCTCAGGTTCAAGTCCTGAAGGGGGAGCGGTGATAATCAGCCACTTACGAAGTTTTGATCGTAAGTGGTTTTTTTATTTACCCTACAATTTACCCTACAATTTTATAAATTAAAAGCTGCGATCCTGCAGTTTTCTTGTTTGGAGATAAAATAATTGAATCTAAAGGAAAGTTTTCCTAGAGAGTTTTGGCACCGAGCCAGCACTTTAAAAAAATCAGAATAAATACTGGGGATTTATTTAGCAAATCTGATTCTTATGGTTTAAGACAACTTCGGATTTTCATCGCTTTCGTCCATTCTCTTTATCAAACGATCTTTTAGCTGATCCATAAAACTGGTGCGGCTTGATTTCCGTATTCTTATTTCCTGAAAAGCACGGTAATAATTTCCTATTTCTACATTGAATAACGATTGAAGTTCATTAGCCAAATCCTTAATGCCAATAGATCCATTATTAAATGAACCGGTTGACTGCAAAGCATAAAGCAATTCGACAAGAGAAACTTTAGAACCGGTCCATATTAAATCTCCTTTATCCCTAAGATTAATTTTCCTTAGTTCATTTTTCTGTTCAAGTTTATTTATCGACTCTTTGATAAATTCCGATAAAAAGTCAAAAGCTACAATTTTTGATATTTTGTGGTCATAAAAGGTGGTAAAGTCAAGATCAGTTTCATAATCATCTAAACCTAATAGCAACCAGCAGTCAGGTTTTTTTCTTACAAAATAGATCTCGTCAAAGAGGGTTGAATTTGATCTATAATAACTGAACAGATCCTTATTATCATTAAGATATTTATCTATTTTCTGGATTTCTTTAAGGTAGTAATTTTTTATTTCCGGCAACTGGCCAATTGGCAAATACAATTGAATTTCGTAAGCTTTTTGGTAGAATATCAATTTACTTGAAAACTTCGGTTTAATTTTCTTAAAAAAATTTATTTCATCAGTTATATCAAGAAATTCATAGCTGGCAATAAAATTTTTCAATCTTGCAATTGAACTTAAAATGATTCTGGAAGAATACTTTAGTCGCTGAAGTGTATCTGTTTGGTTCAGACTGATTTCATCCA
>JBDTEK010000053.1:0-10437 GCA_039922575.1 Ginsengibacter sp. | reverse complement strand
ATTCTTTAGCCTGGAAAAGCTCAGTAATTTAACCCTTGTAGAATATAAATAAGATGAAGGAAATTACTTTTATAGTTCAGGAAGCAGACGAGGGCGGATACTACGCGGAATGAGTTGGGCCATGGATCTTTGCTGAAGGTGAATCCATTGATGAATTAAAAGAAAATATAAAAGGGGGAGTTGATTGCTATTTTACAAATCCTGAAGAAAAACTTTTGTTTATTCATCGTCATTTTTTTAAAGAGGAAGCCTCCCGGTTTTGCAGAAACTGGTTTTGATTCAATCGTGCCATAAATAATCCTGTGATTAAATTAATAAATCAGGAAATTTTGAAGCCTGATATATTTTTAAAATGACCGTTTAATTTAATTTTTTCCTTTAATGATTCCATTTCCTGCACTACCGGGATCACTTTGGCAAGATGCCTTTTTAAATACTCCTGCCGATACAGTTCGTCCATTAAAGATAATAATTCATATTCCTGTTCTAAGCTAAGGCCTAACTCGTGGGCAATATCATAACTCCACAGTTCTTCGTCATTTTTGATAAGCGGTTTATCTACCTTTAATAAGTGGTGAAGTAATCTTAATGATTCAATTAGCTTTTTCATCATAAATCTTCTTCCATGCTCATGGTTTTGAGGATAATTTACTATGGCTCCATGGTATAGTTTTTCGGGAATATCATCAATCGGTTCCAATATTCTGAATATTTTTTTACCTTTTGTTTTTATATCCATTTCGCCGGTTTCATACACTTTGGATATCTCCGTTATGTCGAGCAAGGTTCCCAATTCATTTATTTTACCATTGATGACCACTGGGATTCCAAAATTTTTTTTATGTTTAAAACAATCATTTACAAGCTGCTTATATTTTGGTTCAAAAATGTGAAGGTTTAATTCCTCATGCGGAAATACAACGATGGAGAGGGGAAATATGGGAATGAAGTTAGTCATTTCAATATGTTGCAACAATGCAAATTTACAAATGAGTGAATGAACCGGGAATAAATATTCAATAAAAATGCCTTCTTAACCGCTATTTCATCTACAAAAATTTAGCCTTATTTTTGATTTCAAAAAGAATAAATGTTAATTAGTGGATTTAGTATGGTGAGAAATGCGACTCAATTATATTATCCTGTAAAGGCTTCTATAGAATCTTTATTGCCTATTGTAGATGAGTTTGTAATTGCGTTAGGCAAAGGAGATGAAGATGATCACACATTGGAGGAAATTCAGAAGATCAAATCTGATAAAATTAAAATTGTTTTTACCGAATGGGATATTAAAAAATATCTCGGAGGAAGTGAATATGCTCATCAAACAGATATTGCAAAGAGCCATTGTAAAGGTGATTGGTTGTTTTATTTGCAGAGCGATGAAGTAGTGCACGAAAAATATTTGGGCATTATAAAAAAAAGATGTGAAGAACTCCTGCATTACAAAGAAGTGGAAGGTTTACTGTTTGATTACAAACATTTCTGGGGCGATTACTCTCACTACATATTGTCTCATGCGTGGTATCCAAAAGAAATAAGAATTATTAGAAATAATCCTGAAATTCACTCCTGGCGCGATGCTCAATCTTTTAGAAAAATTCCGGATTTCGATGGCATCAGTTATTTTCAAAAAGAAAATACTTCCAAACTCAAAGTGGCAAAAGTTGCGGCTTGTATTTTCCATTATGGCTGGGTGAGGCCGCCAGGATTGATGCAGAAAAAACGCGTTTCCTTTGAAACTCATAAACAGGGAAATGAAAGGGCCGAAAAGATTTTTAAATCAGAACCTGTGGAATTCAATTATGGCAATCTTGATAAACTTTGTTTATTTAATGAAGCACACCCTGCTGTAATGAAAGAATTTATAGAAAGATTTAACTGGAGTGAGGATCTTTTTCCAAATAATTTGAATGTAACAAAACACAAACACGATAAAATAAAATATCGTATTTTAAGTTTTATCGAACAAAATATTTTAAAAGGAAAGCAAATTGCGGGTTTTAAAAACTATGATTTGATAAATCCGAAATCACTTAGCCGATAACGTCCTTGTATAAAAACTCGGTCTTATTGCCCCATTTTTCTTTTAACGATATAATATTCTTTTGATCGGTGAATAACGGGACATTTTTGGAACGTAGTGTTAATCGCTGAAAATGATGAATGTAAACGCCTAAAGATAGTTGCACCGGTTGGATATCTTTAAATTCAAGAGACCGCATTTTCACTCTATAAAAAAGGTCAAAATCAGCATTTTGCATCCGCTCATCCCAAATTCCAATTTTTTCAAAAGCAGACTTCTTTATTAGAATGCAAGAGCCACTGAAACCTTCTATCACATTGTCTTTGAACAATTTATATCTCTGTTCGCAAAAATTATTGAAATCTCCATACATTAACTTTACCATCCATTTTAGCGTTTTTTCATTATTACCCCAAATTGCACGTAATAAGAACTTTATTCTCTTCCACTTTTTATGCATTTTTCTTTGTGCTTTTTTATCTTCCAGGTGGTCGTTGGTGGCAAAAGAAATCACTTCTATTCCTTTGTCATTCATTATTTGCAAAATCTTTTTGTCCCAGCCAGCAGACACAAGAATATCATTATTAAAGAAAGCGAGGTATTCAAATTTTGCTTTTGCAATTCCCTGGTTTTGGCAGTATGGATAAGAATAATTTCCGTCATTGGTTATTAACACATCTGCATTTTTTTTAAAAAATTCACGGGTTCCATCGGTAGAGTTATTATCTATTACAATAAGCTCAAAAAGCAATGAAGTATTTTGTTTTAATGTTTCATAAAACAGTTTATTCATAGATAACTGGTTATGTACAGAAGTGATTATACTAATCATGGATAGCTGCAATTGATGAAAATAGACGACATTCCAAAATGGTAAAAATAAAGTAGTTTATTCTAATAAATCGTTCCAATAGTAATTAATTTTCTCTCTTTTAAGTATGAAATAAACATTTACGAAATTAAAACTGCACATTCTTGTTGAGGCATTATTTCACTCACATTTCTTAATCTATAAAAAGATTAAATCTTTTTGTAAAAAGTGATATATTAATTGAAACTTTGATTGAACAAAAAGATTAAGGTAATTAACGGCAAACTTTTTTTTGGGATTGTTTTGATTTTAAAATGGAACGAATGGAAGATCAAATGGAAATTTTAAATCAGGGAGATTTTAAAACTCTTTCCCGCTCTATTTCTTTGGTAGAAAATGAAGCGGCAGGCCATGAAGATTTGTTGATGAGGCTGAAACCTTCATTAGCAAAAATTATAGGTATTACAGGCGCTCCCGGTGCTGGAAAAAGCTCTTTAACAGATGCGTTGATAGGGGAAATGATCAGTGATGGTAAAAGAGTTGGAGTGCTTTGTGTAGATCCGTCTTCGCCGTTCAATAAAGGAGCTTTGCTTGGCGACAGAATAAGAATGAGCGATTGGTATAATCATCCGAATGTATTTATCCGTTCCTTGGCAACCAGAGGCTCTCTAGGCGGATTGCATCCTAAGATTATTGAAATAGCTGACGTTATGAAGAATGGCGGCTTTGATTATGTAATTATCGAAACAGTTGGAGTAGGACAAAGTGAGGTGGACATAGCCGGACTTGCAGATATTACCGTAGTGATGCTCGTACCTGAAGGCGGTGATGTAATTCAAACGATGAAAGCCGGGCTGATGGAAGTAGCTGATATTTTTGTAGTAAATAAATATGACAGGCCGGGAGCGGATATTTTTTATAATAATCTGAAAAAAATGTTGAATCCAGGTCTTAATTCTCCCATTCTGCACATTCCTGTTTTGAAAACGGTAGCATCTACCAGGCAAGGCGTTCCGGAATTATACCAGCAGATAAAAGATGGGGTATTTGATGTAAATGCTGATAAAAAGCTGGATCTGTTAACCCACAAAATATGGATGATCATTCAAAATCGGAAAATGAGAAAGTTGGATAAAGAAAAAATAAAAGAGGAAATACTGGAAGCTGTAATAAAACCAGACTTTAACATGTATGTTTTTGCGAAGCGGTATGATGAGGACTATAAGTGATCCTATTTTGGTTTGGATCTTTTTATTTCAATTCAGGGAATAAGATTCCTTTTTATATCGAAAAAAAATCTTTAAAAAAGCAAAAATCGCAGCAATCTGTTTGAAATATACCATTCGACTTCGGCAAGCATTAATTAAAATTTAAATCTCATACCTTTGTTTGAGGCAAACAAACAACAGTTTTGTTGTGGGTAATGCGAAGATCACATTTCAATTTTTTCCTTTTATTTTACCCTGGCTGAAAGACGAAAGACATTATTGAACTTACAAATAATGACCAAGAATAATAGAAGTATGACAGAAAAGCGAAGAACATTTATTAAAAACTCTGTGGCTATTGCTGGTGGACTTATCATTAACAAACTGCCCTTTTCAAAAGAATACTCCAAGGATTTTTTTAAGCATGATAGCTTACCTGATGTATTTGTAGTACCTAATATGCATCCTGCTTCATGCGGCTGGTGGGTAGATTTTTCAACTGAAAGAAACTTCTGTGCTAATAACTATTTGGCCCATTTGGATAAAGTAAAAGAAAGTTTAGATTACAATTTTGTTATTTCTGAGGTAAATAATATGATTGCCATAATGAACTTTCAACCTCAACGTTTTGAAGAGCTCAAAAGTAGAATTAAGGAAGAAAGAGTAGAAGCAGTAAATGGTATGTTTCTTGAACTAACCCCAAATCTTTCCGGAGGTGAAGCAATTGTCCGGATGGGAATTCATGGAATCCAATGGCAAAAAGAGGTGCTAGGAATTATGCCCAGGTACAATTGGATGATTGACATTGCAGGATTGCATGAGCAACTTGCTCAAATTGGGTCGGGATTAGGGTTGGTAGCACAGGTTCATTGCCGTAATAATGTAAGCGGCTCACCTCTTTACTTTGCAGAAAGTCCCGACGGAACCAAACTTTTGACTATTTCACCACCTGGATGTTATAAAAGTTTTATAGATGTTTTTCTTTCCAAAATTCCGCTTTCTGATGAACAGATACAAAAACTTGAAGAGTCAGTTAATAAAAAAAATATACTTGGAAACACTCCCTATTTGACTCTTGGAGGTTACAGTGATTATTCCCTACCTCCAAAGTGTCCCGAAAATCCAACCGATTTTATTAAACGATGGAAGAAGCGATACTCTGAATCAAACATGCAGTTTTCGACACTTAGTACTTATTTGAAAGCCATAAATCCAAAGATAGCCTCCGGTGAAATTTTGATTCCAACAATAAAGGAGGGATGGGGATATAGCTACGATGCTTTCTGGGTCCAAAATCCGCGTGTAAAGTCTTTGTATCGTTGCAGTGAGCATGGTTTGCAAACAGCAGAAATGGTCGCAGCCATTATGAGTTTGACTAGCAAATTTAAATACCCTTCCCACGATTTATATTGTGCATGGCTACAACTTCACCTGAATACCGACAGGAATACTCTTTGGGGGGCAGCAACCAAGGTTGTTTTCGAAGATGACAAATCGTGGGACGTTCTAGACCGCTTCAACTGGATTTCGGCCTTAACAAATAAAATACGTCAAACCGCTTTTAAAAAAGCAAGCGGAAAATATCTTGCCTGGTTTAATCCCGTCAACTGGGAACAAACAGGTCCACAATATATTACACTTAACAATGGCAAGAATTTGAGGCAATACGCCTCTCAAAAAATAGGTGAAAAAATTTTATTTTTTCCAAAATTGAATTCTTTAGGTATCGGATCACTTGAGTTAATTGAAGGCGATCCTAAAGTTGCAATTTCTTTACCACTACCAGAAACAGTAGAGAATGATTTTTATATAATACGTATTGATCCATTAACAGGGGAAATAAATAACCTCTCATTAAAGCATTCAAAAAAGGTAATAATTACTAAAGGGGCTATTCTTTGTTCAGAAAAAAGCAAGATAGATCGCCCGATATACCATGACTTACCAGAGAAAAAAGATCGGGAAGAAAATGCCTCTTTAAAAGGAAAAATAGCCAAGATTGAATATTTTAAGGGGGACTTAGCTCAAATCATAAAAATCACTGCTACTTTATACCAGGATAATGATGTTCAGGAAATTATTACTATTTACAACAATCATCCGCGTATTGATTTTAATCTAATTCTTGAAAATTTGCCTGGTAGGACTATTACCTTTATGGATTTCATTTCAGAATATGGGATCATAAACGAAAGCAGGGGCATTCCTTATGGCTTTTCAACTGAATTAGTAGAAGCCCTTTCCTTACGCGGGGAAGGAGTTCATCCTGTAATATGCTGGTCAAGTTATAAGCTGAGGAATGGAGCCGGTTTTGCTATTTTGGATCGAGGGGTAACAGGGCGGCAAGTAACAGAAAAAACGGTTAGTGTTATGTTGAATGTCACTTCTTATGTTTATGATAGTTTGCCTGCCGGATGGCTGTCCGGGCAAGGTAAACACCATTTTGAATTTGCTTTTGTCGGATACTACGATAATGAAATAGAAACGCAGATTCAACAATTAGCAAGGGAATTCAACTCGCCTCCTTTTTTTGAAACTTCAGCGATTAAATTAGAAAACAAGTCTTTTGTTTCTACGTCCGATAATATTATAATTCAGTCTATTCGCCGTGTTGAAAATGAATTAGAAATTCGTTTCGTGGAGTGTCGTGGTGTTAAAGGAATTGCTGAATTGCAAATAAATTTGCCAGTGACCGAAGCAAGACTCACGAACTTTTTGGGAGAAGGGGATCGTAAATTACAGGGAAGTACTAACTACCTTATTCCTGTTCGCCCTCAAGAAATCGTGACGGTTCGTTTGAAAACCGCAACTAATGTAAAAAAGAATCACCCTCTATTAGATTGGTCTCCGTTAGTCCCCAAGAACAAAAGAAAGTTTTTGATGCACTATGATTCAAAATTATTAGGACATCCCCCGGGGCCCGAAAGCGAATAGTCTATTGATTTTTTAAAAGAAAGTGGTTCACAATTTTATATCTTTGACACATGGCGCAATCGTTAAATATATCAGACATCCAATTATTTAATCTATTAAAACCAAAACTGGGTGAAAAAGAGGTAGAGCAATTTGTTCTATTTGTAAAAGAAGAAGTAATAAAAACGGTTGAAGGAAAGCACCAAATAATTACTAAGGATATTGATATTTTGCGAGAGGAAATAAGAAATGAATTTAGCAAAACCGCTACGAAAGATTTTGTTGAATCTAAAATAGCCGATGCTAAATTTCAGATTATTCTTTGGGCGTTTGTTTTTTGGGTTACCCAGCTGGGGGCTATATTTGCATTCTTAAAATTTTTTATTAAATAGCTTCTATTATCGCAGTTGATTAGCCATCCTTTTATACTTTCTGATTAATTTCTCTCATGCTAGGCTAATCATGCGAAAGCAACTTAGTGACATTTGCCAAAATGTATTAAAATCGCTTTTTATTGGTATCTTATCTACCAGAATCACTCTTTTTCATGATTGCTCGTAAACCACTTGTAGCCTATAATACCAACAGCCACATATGGTACCAGCATCAGATAAATAATACCGGTATTAAATCCGTGGGCAGGCTTGTCGCCCATTTGCATTACAGTTTTACTGCAAATAGAACACTGTGCGTCGGCAGTAATATTAGTGGTGATGAAAAAGCCGGCAATCAAAACAATTAAAAATATCTTTTTCATAATTATAGACTGCAAATATACAAAATTGCTGAAGTGAAAATGTAGAAATTCCGTAATTAATTAATCGCCCAATTCGCTCAGATAGATGCCTTATGCTTCTACTTTCTGCATTTTTTGAGTTTTCTTTCTTTCGTCTTCGTCTAAGATTACTTTACGCATGCGGATGATTTTAGGCGTTACCTCTATACACTCATCCTGCTGAATATATTCCATACATTCTTCAAGGCTCATTTGTATTTTGGGTGCTATACGCGATTGGTCATCAGCTCCACTTGCACGATGGTTGGTTAGTTTTTTAGGCTCTGTTGCATTTACAACAAGGTCGCCTGGTTTTATATGCTCTGCTATTATCTGCCCTATGTATACTTCTTCACCCGGATCTACAAAAAATCTTCCTCTGTCCTGTAGTTTATCTATAGAGTATCCTGTGGTTCTTTCCTGGTTTTTTGAAACTAAAACTCCATTACTTCTACCGGGTATATATCCTTTCCATGGTTTGTAGTCAATAAAACGATGTGCCATCACAGCTTCTCCCGCAGTATTGGTAAGCATGTTGGAACGTAAGCCAATCAGTCCTCTTGAAGGAATTTCAAATTCCAGGTGCTGCATTTCGCCTTTACTTTCCATGATCAGCATTTCACCTTTGCGCTGGGTAACCAGGTCAATCACGCGTCCACTATATTCTGCGGGTACATCTACAACCAGGTTTTCAAAAGGTTCATGTTTTTTGCCATCAATTTCCTTTGTAATTACCTGCGGCTGGCCTACAGTCATTTCGTATCCTTCCCTGCGCATGGTTTCTATTAATATACTTAAATGCAAAATTCCACGTCCATAAACCATAAAGCTATCTGCACTATCGGTAGCGTTTACACGGAGCGCCAGGTTTTTTTCTAATTCTTTTTCTAACCTGTCTTTCAAGTGGCGGGAGGTAACAAATTTTCCATCTCTACCGTAAAAAGGTGAATTGTTAATACTGAACTGCATGTTCATAGTAGGTTCATCCACACTTATTACCGGTAGCGCTTCAGGATTTTCAAAGTCAGCAAGCGTTTCTCCGATGTTAAATCCTTCGATACCTACCACTGCGCAAATATCTCCTGCATTTACTTCGGTTACTTTCTTTTTTCCTAATCCTTCAAAAATGTATAATTCCTTTACGCGGGTTTTTTGTACCGTGCCGTCTAACTTCATTAATGATAAGGGCTGGTTGTCTTTTATGGTGCCTCTTGCTACTTTTCCTACAGCGATCCTTCCTAAAAATGAGGAATAATCCAGAGAAGTAATTTGCATTTGCAAAGTGCCGGGCTCGTGTGATGGTGGTGGTACTTTTTCAAGAATAGCATCTAATAACGGAAAGATGTTTTCAGTTCGTTCGAGAGAAGTATTCATCCATCCTTGTTTGCTGGATCCGTAAATTGTAGTGAAATCCAATTGCTCTTCAGTTGCGTCTAAGTTAAAAAATAATTCAAATATCGCGTCATGCACCTCATCAGGGCGGCAGTTGGGCTTATCTACTTTATTAATTACTACAATAGGCCGAAGATTTAATTGCAATGCTTTCTGTAGCACAAAACGTGTTTGCGGCATTGGCCCCTCAAAAGCATCCACCAATAAAACAACGCCATCAGCCATTTTCAAAACACGTTCTACTTCCCCACCAAAATCACTATGGCCGGGGGTATCAATTACATTAATTTTTACTCCTTTATATGTAACAGAAATGTTTTTGCTGAAAATGGTAATTCCCCGCTCTCTCTCCAGATCGTTGCTGTCCATTATAAGATCGCCCGATTCCTGGTTTTCCCGGAAAATATTGGTGCTGAGTAAAATTTTATCAACCAAAGTAGTTTTACCATGATCAACGTGTGCTATAATAGCAATGTTTCTGATATCCATAAATAGTTTTAAACCTGCGGGCAAAAATGAGATTAATATGCCCGAATTTTTTTAAGGGTGCAAAGTTACGTCAAAACACTTTCTTAGCAAGAATAAAACAGAAAGTTAACAGATAAACAATATAAATTTGGTGTGGTTTTTACAAATATTTTTGATTTAATAAATGCAGGAATGAAATTATTAAAAATGAAAAAATTGCCCAATATTTCTCTGTGTATCTTTTTAGATTTAATTGGCTTAACGAGTTATCTTTTGCCTCTCATTGGTGAGGTCGAAGATTTGTTGTGGGCGCCCATATCAGGGATTATTTTCTTTTTCCTATTTGGCAAAAGAAGATTTGGCCTTTTAGGCGGTATATTCTCTTTCCTTGAAGAAATTTCGCCTGGATTGGATTTTATTCCAACATTTACAATTGCCTGGTTTATAAGAAAACATGAGGTTGGAAAGATTCAGTTAAGTTTAAAAAAGTAATAATTGATTGGTTTAGTTGGTTAATTATAACTATTTGACTAAAATACTTGCTGATTGATTTTGAATAACAATTTGTTTTTATACTGTTCAAAAAACAAAGAATGAGTCATTTAATTTGAATAGTTCACGAATGGAATTATTCTAAAAACAATGGTTCATTTTACTACTTGTTATCCCTGTCATTTTCCCGGATCTTTTTTAGATTTGTTCCTTTCCTTTCTATTTTACCTATATTGGATAAAATTAAAAAACCTTCGCCATGAATAAAGACGACGAACTAACCGGAGACGAAAAATTCAGTGATGACCCTGAAGAAGATCTGCGCCTGCAAAATGCCTTTTTAAAAATGAAA
>JBDTEK010000052.1:0-3833 GCA_039922575.1 Ginsengibacter sp. | reverse complement strand
CAAATGGTTGATGTAATTCTGGGCCTGCAATGGGGCGACGAAGGAAAAGGAAAGATTGTGGATTATTTCGCACCTTCCTATGATGTGATTGCCCGTTTTCAAGGCGGTCCCAATGCCGGTCATACACTTTATATTGACGGGAAAAAAATAGTATTGCATCAGATTCCTTCAGGTATTTTCCGGGAAGGTAAAATAAACCTGATAGGTAATGGTGTAGTGCTGGATCCTGTTATTTTAAAAAAGGAATGTGAAGCAGTTCAGTCATTTGGTGTTGACTATAGAAAATCACTGTTTATTAGCGAAAGAACGCATTTGATTTTGCCTACGCATCGCGCTTTGGATAGAGCAAGTGAATTATCAAAAGGAAGTGATAAGATCGGATCAACATTAAAAGGGATTAGTCCGGCTTATATGGACAAAACCGGAAGGAATGGATTGCGTGTTGGTGACCTTCATGATAAAAATTTCGTTTCAAAATACATTAAGCTTCGTTTAAAACATCAGAGATTATTAGATAATTTTGGGTTTAATGATGATATTTCTTCATGGGAAGAGGAATTTTTTGAAGCATTGGAGTTTTTAAAATCGCTGCAAATTGTGAATGGTGAATATTTTATCAACGATGCTATTCAAAATGGTAAAAAAGTGCTTGCCGAAGGTGCGCAGGGTAGTATGCTGGATGTGGATTTTGGAACCTTCCCATTTGTTACTTCATCCAGCACAATCACCGCTGGAGTGGGATGTGGATTAGGAGTTTCACCGCATAAAATTAAGGAAGTAATTGGCATCACAAAAGCCTATTGTACAAGAGTAGGCAGCGGGCCTTTCCCTACAGAATTACTTGATGAAACCGGTGATAACATCAGGAAAAGTGGGAATGAATTTGGAAGCACCACAGGAAGGCCAAGGCGTTGCGGTTGGATTGATCTCGTTGCTTTGAATTTTGCATGCATGATAAATGGAGTAACTCAATTGGTGATGACCAAAGCAGATGTACTGGATGAATTGGAGATATTAAAAGTAGCCGAAAAATATATAGCAAACGGAAAAGAAACCAGACAAATTCCGTTTCAAATGGACAGAATGGAAATTGTGCCCGTTTATAAAGAGTTTGCAGGTTGGAAGCAGGATATTACTACTATAAAAAACTATAAAGACCTCCCTTTAGAAATGGCCGCATATATTAAATATATTAATACAGCTTTGGGAATTCCAATTAATTTTATTTCAAATGGCCCTGGCACAGATCAGCTAATTGTGCTCTCGTAAATTAGGAAAAGTTTGCTTCAAAATCATTTTTAAAAAAGTATTCGTTATTTTTGGTTAATTGAAAATCTAATTGAAATTTTACATAAAAATCCTTAGCTACAATGAAAGCAAAAACTGATAAGGAAAAAGAATTTCCTGCAAAGAAAAACCAGAAGCCATCGTCCAATATTCCTTCTAAAAAAGATTCAGAAGAATTGGAAGACTTTGAAGATTTTGATGATGATGATATACCTGTGAAAAAAGGGAAGGCTTCGTCCTCCAAAAAACACAAACATGATGACGATGATGATGATGATGTAGAAATACAGGATGATTGGGAGAAATCAGATGACGATGATTATGACCCTGATTTTGAAGAGTTTGATATTCCCAAATCAAAGACGAAAAAAGCATCAGGAAAAAAAGGGAAGGAAGATGATGATTTTGATATTGATGACGATTTTAAGACACTTGATCTTTTTGATGAAGGAAGTGATGTGGAAGAAGATGATGATTTTTAATTGGAACATTTTTTCTCATTGATCTAAAGTTTTGAAAAGACGATACACTTCATTTTTATTTACTGATTTTAAGAAATTTAAACTTCAATTGCTGAACTTTGGAATAAAGTTTGGCAATTTTTGTTTTCTCGATAATCATGAATATGAATTTAATAAATCGTATGAATGTATTGCCGGCGTTGGTTCCTTCGATTCAATTACTTTCACCAGTAAAAATTTCCTAAGTCAATTGGAACTTTTTCGGGGTAGAAATTGCGATTGGATATTTGGGCATATCTCTTATGATCTTAAAAATGAAATAGAAGATCTTAGTTCTGCTAATTTCGATGGTATCAGGTTTCCTGAATTGCATTTCTTTGTTCCTGAAATTGTTTTTATTATTTCAAAAAAAGATGTTTCCATAGGAGTTATGGGAAATAACAATGCAACGGAAATATTTGATGAAATAAATGCAATTGAAAATACGGTGGCCACTTCACAAAAAATTAAACTTCAAAATCGTTTTTCCCAAACAGAATATGTAGAAACCGTTGGCAAAATTCAGGATCATATCAGGCGCGGAGACTGCTATGAACTGTGCTTTTGCCAGGAATTTTTTTCTGATAATGCAGCGATAAATCCGGTACATGTTTTTGAAAAGTTAAGCACCCTTTCTCCCAATCCATTTTCTGCATTTTATAAGCTCGAAGAGAATTACCTTCTTTGTGCCAGCCCGGAAAGATTTTTAAAAAAGATGGGAAAAAAAATTATTTCTCAACCGATAAAGGGGACTTCTACAAGAAAGAAATTAAGTAGGTTGCTGGAGGGAAAAGAGAAAAATAGTTTGTTGAATAACGAAAAAGAACGGGCAGAAAATATCATGATTGTTGACCTTGTTCGCAATGATCTTTCAAAAATATGTACTGAAGGGTCGGTGCTCGTGGAGGAATATTTAAAAGTATATTCATTTCCGGACTTACATCAGATGATATCTACAATTAGTGGAAACCTTAATGATACGGTTTCCTTTGCTGAAATTATATCAGCCACTTTTCCTATGGGGTCCATGACGGGTGCTCCCAAAAAGAGGGCCATGCAATTAATTGAAAAGTTTGAACGTACAAAAAGAGGTTTATTTTCCGGTACGGTTGGATACATAAACCCCGAAGGGGATTTTGATTTTAATGTGGTAATAAGAAGTCTTCTTTACAATAGTGAAAAAAAATACTTATCCATTCAGGCGGGCTCAGCAATAACTTTTAAGAGTAAGCCTGAAAAAGAATTTGAAGAATGCAATATCAAAATTGCTTCGATGATGAGGGCGCTGGAATAATTATTTTCTTCTTCGTTCGTTAGTGTGTTTTTTTTCATAGACGGTCTTGGAATCCATATTTATGTTTCCTAAAAGCTGTTCCACGCACTCGTTTAAGATGGGGTATTTATTAGTAATAAAAAGCTCCATTTTATCATTCGGCAATCTCAGGTTATATATGGCTCCGGAGGCAAGTATATTGTCGAATCCAGGATTATAATGATCGAAATCTTTAAAACTCATCTCAATATTTTTTGCAATTATTTCGGCTTTATATCTGCCCGACAATTGCATTTCGGCTGCTGAATCCTCCTCTGATTTTGTTAATTTGGGTGCTAACTCATTTTCCCCTGCAGATAGTTTTGAGTAATTAAATTTTGAATCTGACAGAAGATTATCCTTGCTTCCTGTTTCCATGATATAATGAGTTGCGATAAATTTTTTCACATGATTCCGCGATTCTTCAGGAAGATAATATTGAAGATTCCAGAAATTGCGGCTTCCACTTTTTCTGATTGCCGTGTAAACTCTTCCCGGGCCTCCGTTGTAGGCGGCTATTACCAAAAGCCAATCCTTGAGGTCTCTATAAAGCGTGAGCAAATATTTTGCAGCTGCATTCGTACTTTTATAGTAATCTGTGCGGTCATCCACCATTTGATTTACCCGTAACCCATAATCTTTCGCAGTATAACTCATAAACTGCCAGGGACCTCTTGCGCCTGCTGATGATAATGCATAAGGCTTTAAATTACTTTCTATTACAGCGAGGTATT
>JBDTEK010000051.1:0-4167 GCA_039922575.1 Ginsengibacter sp. | reverse complement strand
TGCTGCTTCTATATGATTCATCTGTGAAGTTTCCGGAAACGCAATTTTATAATCTTTTACCGGCTCCTGCTTAAACCTTTCAAAAGTGTCCTCTACTTCTTCGCTGTAATCTGTTTCAGAATGATAAGGAAGTACTTCAACATGCAGCTCTTTTGTATGTACAGAGTATCTTACCGATGCCAGGTCGGATAATAGTTTATAAGTTTCATTAAGAAGTGTTGTGAACCTTGGAGATTGAACATAGCCCGATATATATTCACGGAAAGCCAGGAAACCAGGGGATTGTAGAGGTGCCTTTTTTAAATTATCATCAAGTGAAATAATAGCATCGCAATAAATTTGTACTGCATCTAAAAAGAATCTTTCCTTCTCATAATGAAAATAATTGTCTTTTTCTTTTGGAAGCAACCCATGCATATCAAGCATGCTTTGAGCAAAAGATTGCATGTACCCAAAAAGATCCCCGCTTTCCATATCAATCATTATTTCTTGCCGGTAAATGTTCAAATCTTTGTCTTCAAGAGGAGTATAAAAAAACGGATTTAGATTATAGATTTCTTTGCCTGTTGTAACCGCGTCTATTACCTGGTTAAGATTCAGGTCTATAAAGAAATCAGGCATCTCCGGCGATACGCTCGTTTGAATATCTTCTCTATCCTTAAATAAAATACTTTTAAAAATCATACGCAAATGTTGTTATTGATTATAAATTCTCTTAAGTAGTTTTTGACACAAACCACGGCCAACCACGGATAAAAAAAGAAAGTTTTAGAAATTTTAAACTGACAAGAAATATTGGAGAACGATAAATTGTACGTAAGGCAAAGGAGATACTTGGGGAGTGTTTAAAATGTGTCGTCGTCTTTTTCATATCTACAAATTATAATTGAAAATCACAATACTATTAATAATTTGCAGGCGCCATTAGCTCTGGATAAACAGAACGGTTGAGTTAGGAAGACACCATTTCCTGACTTTAATAATACAAAATTAGGTATTTTATATTATTGATAAATATTATTATCTATTCGTTATGGATATCGCAAACCAAATCCAAAATCTAAAACAAATCGCTGAAGATTCTGACCAAAAAGTACTAGTTAAGGAATTGGAAACATTGTTTGTTAAACAAAGAGAAGAACGGTTTTATGTGGCTATTCTCGGTTTGTTTAAAAGAGGAAAATCAACAATTATTAACGCGCTTTTAAACCAGCAGGTCTTGCCATCTGCAGTTATCCCAGTTACTTCCATCATCACTCTGATAGAGCACAGTGACCATACTTCTGCCGAGATATATTTTTCTAATGGCGATGTAATACAAAAGGATATTTCGGTGATTGAAGATTTTATTGCGGAAGAAAAGAATCCTGAAAATGAGAAAGGAATTGACTTTGTAAAGATTTTTCATCCTGCATCTATACTTGAGAATATTTCCATTGTTGACACGCCGGGAATTGGGTCTGTACTTCTGCATAATTCAGAAACTACCAAATCTTTTATTCCTAAAATTGATACGGCGCTTTATGTTTTAAGCGCCGACATGCCTATAACCCAGACTGATATTGATTTTATAAAAGATCTAAAACACAACGTTCCAAAAATATTATTCGTTTTGAACAAAGTGGACTTATTAGATGAAACCGATTTACAAAAAATGATTCAACATAATCTTACTGCCTTGAATAAAATTATGGAAGTAAGCCGTGATGAACTGATAACTGTGTCTGCGAGATTTTATGAAAAACCGGAAGGAAACATGAACCAACTTTCTTCGAGGCTTACTGACCTGGCAAAGGCTGAAAAAAAAGAATTATTAGAACAATCGGTTTTTAAGCGTTACGAATTTTTAAGAAATGAATTGAAAAATGAGATTCAGTTTATCTTAAAAATGAAGCTAATGCCATTGAATGAACTCGAAGAGAAAAAAAATATTCTTCAATCGTCTGTAAAAGTAATGACGCAACAAAAAGAAGAATTTGAAAGCATCATGAATGGGAAAATAAAATCAATGCAGAATCATATTCACCAGGCTATGAATGAAGAAGGGCGGCACCTTACAGAAACAGTAAACAAAGAAATAAGCGGTATTTCTAATTCGGATGAACAAAGCTTTTTGCTCCTGAATAAAAGATTAAAAAGCCTCATCCTTGCTACACTTGAAACAATAAAGGAATCGCTTGAAGAAAGAACAAAAGAAAGTTTTAAAGATCTACTTGTTCAGACCGCGGGAAGATCTGAGAATTTTCTAAATGAGCTTTCAACCAACCTGGATACTTATCTCGGAATGGATTTTAAATTAATCTCAGAAAAATTTGATCTTGATATTTATACCTCATTCTATCTTACGGTAAGCTCTTCAAGCGATTCAGAAACTTTGAAGTCCCCGGGTTTTAATAAACTACTTCCTGCATCCGTTCGTAAAAAGCAATTAATAAAAAAACTGCAGGACCATTATAAAGAAATCATTATTACAGACACGGCTGCGATCGGTTATGATCTTCAGTATAAAATACAGGAGTCTTTCCGAAAATTTAATTATGACCTGAATAACCGACTCAATGAGCTTCTTGATAATCTTGAGAATAAAATAGAAGATACCATCGCGTCAAAAAAGATAAATGAACAGGCATCAGAGGAAGAGATAAATAAAATGCATGAAACATTAGAACAGATAGATGTATTGGCTTTAAAATAGATAAATATTTTTTGGTGTTATTAAAATAATTTAATTTTGTCATTCAAAGGAAATGGAGTTTTCCTATAATAAACCGTTTCGATTTCCCTCGCAGCTAATGACTCCTGATCATGTAAAAAAATTACAATGCTCAGGAATATATTCAACAGAATACTAAAAGGCTATCCTTTAAAAGTCCCTCAACTTATTTCCCCCGCTTTTCACCCAAAAAAGGATTTTTTTGATTGCTTATCAGAGGATAAGTTCATCAGGCGTTTTAAATTTTATTATGCATATGATGTGGGTTTTGCTGACGGGGAGCTGACGCCTTTTTCATGCTTATACCTGCAACTTTAAAAAAATAAATTAGTAAAATAAATTGTCTCAAATGAAAAAAATACTTGCTGCTGGCGGAGTTGTTGTAAATGAAAAAAACGAAATGCTGTTTATTTACAGGCATTCAAAATGGGATTTGCCCAAAGGGCATGTAGAAAAAGGAGAAAGTTTTGAGGATTGCGCCCTGCGCGAAGTAAAAGAAGAAACCGGGATAAATAATCTTTATATAAACAGGCTTATAGGTACTACCGAACATGAATACTTTGATAGCTACGTAGGTACTGAAGTCATAAAAGAAACTCGTTGGTTTGAAATGAGAACCGATAAAGATGAATCATTACATCCTCAGGCGGAAGAGGGAATTGAATGGATAAGATGGATTCCAAAAGAAGATGTTTTTTTATTTCTTAAAAATTCTTATAAGAATATAATAGAGATCGTTAAGAAGTCCGGGCTTGTTGATCAGGAAAAGTGAAATGATTAATTATCATAACAAAAAAAATAAAATATTTTTTGTTATAAAACATAAAAGTAAAGAACAGGATATCTTTTAATAAAACATCCTAACTTTGTAAACTGGGAAATGGGGTTTTCCTAAACCAAACCTTCCATCATAAATGGAATAATAACTCCTGTTCAATAGTAAAACATTTTTCTATGTACAGGTATTTGATTTATGTGATTGTAGGAAGTTCTTTCGGCGGCGCTGCCCGTTATCTTTCCCAGGAATTCGTTCAAAAAAGATTCCCTTCTTTTATTCCATTAAGCACTTTAAGCGTTAATATTATTGGCTCTTTTATCATTGGAATTATTTATGCACTTGCAGCAAGAAGCAGGATATCACCCGAAGTCAGAATCCTCATTGCTACAGGCTTCTGTGGCGGCTTCACCACTTTTTCGTCATTCGCTTTTGAAAATGTAAAACTAATGCAGGATGGAGAGTTTTTTAATACCGCGCTTTATGTGGTGTTAAGTATTGTCATTGGTTTTGTAGCAGTATATCTCGGAATATTATTCACCAAATTAATTTTTTAATTATGGAACTAAGCCGCGACTCGAAATTACTTCGCATTTTTATTGGCACTACAAATCATATTAAGCATCAACCTCTTTATGAGGCTATTGTATTTGCAGCTAAAAAAAATGGCCTTGCCGGA
>JBDTEK010000050.1:0-10155 GCA_039922575.1 Ginsengibacter sp. | reverse complement strand
GAACTGCGGTAATTCTGTTCAAGCATTACCACTTTTACTTCCTCATAGTCTTTTTGAAACTGTAAAATATTTTCGATTGTAGCGCCGCGGAAACTGTAAATACTTTGCGCATCATCGCCCACTACAGCTACGTTTTCATGCATGGCTCCCAGCAGTTTTATGATCTGGTATTGAGATTTATTGGTATCCTGGTATTCATCAATCATTATGTACTTAAACTTTCGCTGATATTTGCTCAGGCTTTCAGGATGCGTACTAAGTAATTGATAAAATTTCAACAAAAGATCATCAAAATCCATTGCACCGTTTTTAAAACAACGGTTGCAATAAGCCATATAAATTTGTCCGGTCATTGGGCGGTTGGCGCGCATATCCTCCTGTTGCAATCCGTAATCATTGATATATTCTTCGGGCGTTATTAAATCGTTTTTCGCATGTGAAATACGGTTGTAAACTGTACTTGGCTTATAATGCTTATCATCAAGATTCAATTCTTTTATTACTGTTTTCACTACACTTTTGGCATCATCGGTATCATAAATTGTAAAGTTCTTAGGATAACCCAATTTATCGGCTTCCGCTCTTAATATTCTGGCAAAAACAGAGTGAAAGGTTCCGATATATAAATTTCTTGCCTCGTTATTTCCCAAAATATGAGCTACCCTTTCCTTCATTTCAGCGGCGGCTTTATTAGTAAAAGTCAGTGCTAAAATTTGAAAAGCATCCACACCATTCGCCATAAGATGGGCAATACGCGTAGTTAAAACCTTCGTTTTTCCGCTTCCTGCGCCAGCCACAATCATTATTGGCCCATCCCGATGAAGCACTGCTTCCCGTTGGGCATCATTCAATCCCTGTAAATATTCCTGCATGAGGCAAATTTACGAAAAGACAGGCAGTGAAAAGAAGTGTTAGGAAATATTTATTCATCTTATTGTTATTCTTATTGGTATCGGATTATACTTCTTCGAGTTAGCAGACTATTCCTTTTATTTCTCTAAAATTCAGGCATCCGTTGGCGTCCAGCTAACAGGCTTCTTTGTTGTGGGCGAGACGCCAACAATTGACCAATTTCTCCTGATAACTATTATTTCTGCTTTTATAGTTTAACCTGTTCAAAAATTAACGGGAAAAAAGGAAATAAGGTTGAAGAAATAAATTAGTAAAATTCTACTAAGGTTAAAGAAAACGCTATACTTATTCTCTTTGTATAAGAAAAGTACTTAAAGACCAGATGAGAAAAAAACTGTTTGAAATCCTATTTTTTAAAAGTTAACAATTGCCCAAAGAATAAAATATCATTTAGACGCAGCAGCATATTTTACATTACCTGTTCTCTTTAATGCGCCCCATCCCTGCAATTCGCCCTTGAGGGCTTTGTTGAATGATTTGATAAGAATATAATACATCATTTGGCGATAAACCAATCGTTGTGGAAGCATCCAAATTAATTTTAAATGATTTTCTTTTTCGTATGCAAATGCCAATGCAGCGCCGGCTATATCTACTAAAGTAAAAATGATGTAATAAAAAATAATATGCGGTACGCTTGCCACCAAAATTCCGAAGGACGCGGCTAAAATACTAAGTACTAAAATAATATCTGCAAATGGCGCCAGTATGGGCAAAATGATTTGATAAATAAGAATATTAGGCATTGCAATCATCCCAAAATTTTTATACTTTCGGTTGAAAAGAGTATCACGATGTTTCCAGAAACATTGCATCACGCCAAAACTCCAACGGAATCTTTGTTTTAAAAACTGTTTAAAAGTTTCCGGCGCTTCTGTGAAAGAAATAGCAGCGGTACAATTTCTGATGATGTAGCCATTTTTTAATATCCTCATTGTCAGGTCACAATCTTCAGCGAGCGTGTCCGTAGTAAATCCACCTGAAACTAAAATAGCCTCCTTTCTGAAAGCGCCGATAGCGCCGGGGATTACCGTAATACAATTTAAAAGATCAAAAGCCCTTCTGTCAAAATTTTGTGAAGTAATGTACTCAATACTTTGCCAGCGTGTAATCATATTTACCTCATTTCCTACTTTTACATTTCCTGCTACAGCGGCTACATTTTCATTATCAAATTTCTGCATTAACCGAGAAACCGCATCGGATTTCAACTGTGTATCGGCATCTATACAGACAACAAAATCCCCTTCAGCCTTCTGAATCCCAAAATTGAGAGCAGAAGCTTTTCCGCCATTTATTTTCGTGAAAACATGCACCTTCGGATGGTCTTTAAAGTATTCGCTCACTTTCAAAAAAGTTTCATCTTTACTGCCATCATCCACAAAAATGATTTCTATTTTAGGATAATCCTGAACCAACAAACTATTTACTGTTCTTATAGAATTTAATTCTTCATTATAAGCGGGCACTAACACGCTTACCAAAGGATTTTCTTTTTTGACGCCCGGTAAAATAGCAGCAATTGCATTTGAGCCCGGTTTTTCTTCTTTCCTTTTTTGAATGCTTGCCAACACTGCCATTAATATCATTCTTCCTACAGACAATAGAATTCCAATTATAAAAAGAGAAAATAAAACATGCCCGCTCCAATAGCCGGTTTCTGCCAAAAAGAAATTAAATTTTCTTGTCCATCTATCGCGGGAATTAGCAACCCTTGGCATTACTTCATCGCGCGTTTTACCCATCAAATCAGAAACGGTGGTAAAAACATAACCCCGCTTCTTAAAATACTCAATAATCCTAGGCAGTGCATCCACAGTTGCCTGCCTCGTTTCGCCACCGGCATCATGCAATAAAATAATACTCGCATTTCTCGATAGTACCTGATCCACTACTCTTTGAAAAATACTATCGGCAGTTACGCCTGGCGACCAATCATTAGGATCAATACTCTCATTAATGGTTAAATAATTTTCATTTCTACTTCTTTCTATTGGCGCTAATTCTTCATAAGTCTGAGGCTCGGAGTCAGCATTATAAGGCGCTCTGAACAATATGGTGGAATGGCCGGTCACACTTTCAATAAGCAATCGTGTCAATTTCATTTCAAGCGCAGCGCGCGACAAACTCATGTCGGCAATATTGTGATGGGTAAAAGTATGATTGCCTATTTCGTATCCATCTTTATATTCCTGCTGAAGTATGGGAATATTTTGTTCTGCATTAACGCCTATTACAAAAAAAGTAGCCGGTACATTTTCGCGTTTAAGTATTTTGAGAATTTGGGGAGTCCATTCTTCGCTGGGGCCATCATCAAAAGTCAAAATCAATTTATGCCCTTTCCCTACGGTTGTGTCTTCTGCAAATTTTCTGATGACATATCCTGACGGCAATTGAACATAAGTTTGTTCTGCAATAAGTTGTTCAGAAGAATCTATTTCAAGTTTTATTTTACCAGGCTGCGGCGAATATAGAATATCAAGTACTTCTCCTTCTCCCTGAAAAATCACACTATTTTTTATGATCGGAATTGTGGTAAGGGAATCATAATCGAAAGGATGTTGTTGAAGAGAGGCATTGCTTAAGTTACGGTTATAAAATTTCCAAATTCGACGGTCTTCACTTCCCAATCTCCAAAGCACCGTTCCGGCAGTTGAAAACTCATCACTGAATCTTAAAACATTAAACGCGGTGGCAGCATCTGTGAACCATACTTCATGATTGATAATGTCAGTAGAATCATTTACAGCTTGAGTAGCGTAATTATAATGAAGATTATAAGTATCATTATCATAAATGATTTTACCTCCAATAGTTTTCGCCTTATTGATCGCATCGTTATATGTAAGGGAGCCATCAAACTTTCCATCGGCCCAGGTAAATCCAAAACCGCCGATACCTAAAATTATTTTAGCCGGATCTATGCGGTCGGCTGTCCATGAAACGGCATCTTCAATCCATTTTTGTGCACTTATGGGCCCCGGGCCGGTAGTATTATTATACTCGCCATAAGCCATTAAAATAATGTAATCGTTATATTCAGATAATTTTGTATAGTCATAATCTTCATTTTTAGGTTCTACATCCATTGTTACCAACATATTACGTGCATGCAGCGTTTCATAAAGCTTCTTTTGAAAAGCGGTTAATGATTCAGTAGTTTTTTCTATCAATTCTTCAAAATCTATATTGATTCCACCAAAATGATAAAATGAGAGGGTATCGGCTACCTGTTTAATAAATTTATTTCTGACTAAAGTATCTGCAATAATTTTATGCAATAATTTTCCATCAAAATTTTGCAATGAAGTATTAAAATTGGAAAGCATTGGAATGATCCGCAGATTTTTCTGCCGCATTAATGCCAGGCCTGCACTATCTATGCGGGATTGCAACTTAAACGTTATGGTATCAATAAAAAACCACTCAGGAAAAATAGTATTTAGCTTATCACCATTTTTTTCCAGGTCGGGAAGTGAGGTATTGCTGTTCCACGGAGTATAAAACGCGCCGCGTATCACCGATAAGTTATTGGCTTTGGAAATGCCTCCATTTTTAATTCTTTTTAAAGAATCTGCCTTTAATTTTTTAAATAAAAAGTCTTTGAATCCTTTGAACTTTTGGTTTTGATTGTTCTTTAAAACAAGTGGATTAGAAGGGTCGAGCGTAGTTTGATATTCTCTTGCTTTCGCTTCCATATTTGGAAGGCTTGGTAAAGATCCGCTATATATTGCAATACCCAAAACCACAAAAGAAAAAATACCAATAGCGCCAAAAACCCGTCCTGTCCATTTTACACTTCTCCACCTGGTAGGTTTATTTGTTTGAAAAATTTGAGAAGTTTTCTGATGACTCATATTGATATATATTATCCTTGAAAGAGACCTTGGGAGTTTTGAATATTAAAGCGAAGGTAAATACGTTATCTGTTATGAAAATAATAGAATTACAAATGATGGGGGATTATTAAAACAGAACAGCAGCCTTAAGTGCAAAAAGAAGGCCCCTGTAGAAACAGGGGCCGTTTACCAAAACTAACTGCTTATGAGAAATTTGAATTTTTAAATTTGCTTGTTGTTTTTTATATTTCAAAACCCATGCCAAAAATATAAACGATTATGTTAAGGAAAGTTTAATTAGACAGTTTATATCAATTTTGCCTTCTAAAACGTTTAAAATGACTTTTTCCTGACTTTTGTATTCTTTTATTTAGGATTGGGTCAGTTTTTCTGAATTTTCTGCAAATTGTAAGGCATCAATAAACTCTTGAATTTCACCGTTTAATACATTTTCTAAATTATATACTGTAAGCCCAATTCTATGGTCAGTAACCCGTCCCTGTGGATAGTTATAAGTTCTTATTTTGGCTGACCGATCGCCACTACTAACCAAACTTTTGCGATGACGCGATATTTCTTCTTCCTGTTTCCTCACTTCCTCCTCATATAATTTTGTTCGCAACATCTGCATTGCCTTCTCGCGGTTACCTAACTGGCTCCTTTCTGTCTGACAGACAATAACCAATCCTGTGGGAATATGAGTAATCATCACTTTAGTTTCCACTTTGTTTACATTCTGTCCACCCGCGCCGCCGCTTCTCGCTGTTTCCATTTTAACATCACTATCACGCACTTCCACATCCACTTCCTCTGCCTCAGGCATTACGGCTACGGTAGCCGCACTGGTATGTACACGACCGCTTGCTTCAGTATCCGGAACGCGCTGTACGCGATGTACACCACTTTCAAACTTTAAAGTCCCATATACGTCTTCTCCCGAAACTTCAATTTGCACTTCCTTATAGCCACCAACAGTGCCCTCACTTTCACTTAACAAAGCTGTCTTCCAGCCTTTTCCCTCACAAAATTTCAAATACATTCTCATTAAATTTCCCGCAAATAATGACGCTTCATCGCCTCCCGTACCCGCTCTGATTTCCAGAATACAATTCTTTTCATCCAAAGGATCCTTTGGAATCAGCATATGCCTTATCTCTTTCTCCGATTCTTCTTTTTGACCCTGAAGCTGAGGCAACTGTTCCTTAGCTAATTCCCTCATTTCATCATCATCACTATTTAAAACTTCCTTATTAAACTCAATATCGTCCAATAATTTCGCATATTTATTCCGCTCAATTACAATTTTCTCCAGGCTCCTATACTCTTTGCTCAGCTGACGGTATTTCTTGTTGTCACTTACAATTTCAGGATTCGAAAGCGCTACTGCCAATTCTTCAAATCTCGCCTTTATAGCTTCTAACTTTTCAAGCATATATTTTTTCTTTTTTTAATATTTTTGGGTAATCAATCCACAAAGTGAGAACAATTGTAGAAAACTTTACCCTGTATCTTTGATATTGGGTGTAAAATTAACCTAATCCTATTTACATGGGCTATCGAAAATTCAAAGCAGACTATTTATTTAACGGAATTCAACTTTTGGAGGGGAATAAAGTTCTGATAACAAACGAAAAAGGAAAAATAATAGAAATAACCGACTTTGAAATGGCAGGTGATGATATACAAACTTATTCGGGGATTATTTCCCCGGGTTTTATCAACGCCCATTGCCATCTCGAATTATCTCATCTGAAAGGAATTATAGCCGAAAAAACCGGTCTTGTGGATTTTGTCATTAAAGTGGTAACCCTAAGGCATTTCCCGGAAGAGGAGATTTTGCATGCTATCGCTTTGTCTGAAAAAGAAATGCTAAAAAACGGGATTATTGCAGTCGGGGATATTTGCAATAATCCATCAACTATTTCCTGCAAAAAAAACAGTAAGATTGACTTTTATAATTTAATCGAAACCAGTGGATGGCTGCCTCAAATTGCAGGTAAAAGATTTCACTTAAGTAAAATAAACTTTGATGAGTTTTTGAAAAATAATTTAATCGCTTCCATTGTTCCACATGCACCTTATTCTGTTTCCGATGAATTGTGGAAAAAAATGAAACCATTTTTTAATAATAAAGTAATATCAATCCACAATCAGGAAACAAAATACGAAGATGATTTGTTTATAAATGGGAAAGGTGATTTTATTAAAATGTATGAGAGATTGAATATTGACAACTCATTTTATACAGCAAAAAAAATGGGTAGTGTAGAAAGCTATTTTGAAAAACTTTCCACTGCATCCTCAGTTATTTTAGTGCATAATACTTTTACCAAACAGGAAGATATTGATTTTATCAATTCGCATAAAGACCCCGAACAGCTCATTTCATTTTGCCTATGCCCAAATGCTAATTTATACATTGAAAATGAGTTGCCTCCGGTAAATTTATTTCTAAAAAATGATTGTCATATTATTTTAGGAACTGATAGCCTTGCCTCCAATCATCAATTGAATATTCTGGAAGAAATGAAAACAATTGCTAACAGCTTTCCTGAAATAAAATTGGAAACCATGCTCCAATGGGCCACACTCAATGGAGCAAAAGCGCTACAAATGGATGATTATTTGGGTAGTTTTGAAAAGGGTAAAACTCCCGGAATTATTTTAATAAAAAACATTGAAGACGGAAAGATTACATTCGATTCCGAAGTAAGAAATCTGATGGCGGAAATTTGATCGTTGTGCAAGGGGTTTAAGACACTCACTTCTTACCACTCACTATTCTCTACTTACTAAATCACTTCATGTAACACATTGAGCGTCTTCATTATTCCAAAATCCGGAATATGCCATGCATAATAGCTTTCCAAACTTTTTAAAATGGCTTTCCTTGTGTTTCTATTCATTTTTATTTCGCTCAATTCATTCGGATGCATCACTTTTAATAATTGTGAAATATAAGAGCTGATATCCTTATTCACATAATTGGCTGAAGCTAATTCTTCATTTGAAAACTTCCCTTCATTCAAATTGAAAATATTTCTTTTTTCAGAATAATTATCCTGTAATTGAAATCCAAAAAAAGTAGCCAATTGCAAGGAAAAATAAATAGGAAAATTAGCGGTAATCTCTTCAGTTGATCCATCTAATTGTATAAAAGCATCTTCACAAAAATTAAAAAGATCTGAATTAGTTTCGGGTTGTTTTAAACATTTAAACAAGAGCTCCACCATATAAAGTGCAACAGCGTTTTTAGTTACATCGCTCAAAATGTTTTTATAAAGTACACTCCATTTAAGTTCTTTAATTCGCTGCAAATTCTTTAACTCATTGTGATAAACCTGCAAGTCCAACAAAGAAGATGGTTGAAAAAAATGCGCTTTGGAAGTTTTAGTTTGTGTACGTACTCCATTAACCATATAAGATTGTATGCCGAATATCTCTGTAAAAACAGTAGCGATCACACTGCTTTCACCATATTTTACCGTTCGCAATACAATTCCTTTGGTAGTATAAATCATTGAATCAAAAATAATGAAGTTGAAATTAAAATTAATTGCTGAATCAAAGTTGAATAGTTCAATCGCAGGAGTCAATTCGAGCAATTCGTGCGAAAAATGCGTGTTTCTACAATATATTCATGTTCACATTTAATTAGAAAAATGATTCCCTAATTTGCAGCTGTATGTATACGCTCAAAAAATCACTTGGCCAGCATTTTTTAAAAGATGAGAATATAGTTCATAAAATATTAGATGCCTTAAAGGAGCATCCGTTTAAAAATTTATTGGAAGTAGGCCCGGGTGGAGGTGCGCTCACAAAACATCTTATCAAAATTCCCCACATTCATTTTAAGGCGGTAGAATTAGACGAAGAAAAAGTTATTGATCTGCACAAACAATTTCCTTTTTTAAAAGAGGATCTGATTCATAAAAGTTTTTTGAACATGGATCGCCCTTTTGATGAACCTTTCACAGTAATTGGTAATTTTCCTTATAACATTTCCACGCAAATCCTGTTTAAAATTTTGGAGTGGAAAGAATATGTGCCGGAAGTAATCGGCATGTTTCAAAAAGAAGTAGCTGAAAGAGCAGCGGCAAAAGAAGGAAGTAAAACTTATGGCGTATTAAGCGTGCTGCTGCAGTATTATTATAAAGTGGAATTTTTATTCGCTGTAGGCAACGAATGTTTTACACCTCAGCCAAAAGTGCAAAGCGGGGTGATCAGACTAACTGCCAGAAAAGAATATTTACCCGTAAAAAGTGAAAGGTCTTTTTGGGTACTTGTTAAAACTGCCTTTAACCAACGCCGCAAAACACTTAGAAATGGAGTAAAAAGCTTATTACCAAAAGAAGTACTTGAAGATGAATTTTTTAACCGGCGGGCTGAAACACTTAGTGTGGAAGAGTTTGCGTCGTTGACATTTAAAATGATATAAATTGAAATTTGAATTCAATTGATTTATCAATGTAAAATTTTAATCTTAATTGCGGATGTACAAAACAATCATTTTAAAGGATATTAAAACCTCAGAAGCCCAACACTTTCTGCAACATGCCATTGCACCAAGGCCAATCTGTTTTGCTTCTACCATTGATGCAAGTGGTAATGTAAATCTCAGTCCTTTTAGCTTCTTTAATATGTTCAGCACCAATCCGCCTATAGTTATTTTTTCGCCGGCGAGAAGAGTGAGAAATAACACTACCAAACATTCGCTGCAAAACATAATGGAAGTACCGGAAGTGGTAATTAATATTGTGAATTATGATATGATACAACAGGTAAGTTTGAGTAGTTGCGAATACCCGAAAGAAACCGACGAATTTTTAAAATCCGGTTTTACCAAAGAGCCATCAACATTAGTAAAACCTCCGCGGGTAAAGGAAAGCCCGGTACAATTGGAATGTAAAGTTTTGGAAATAAGACCTCTTGGTACCGAAGGCGGTGCAGGAAATTTAATTATTTGCGAAGTGCTGATCATGCACATCAACGAAAATATTTTAGGAGAAGATGGAAAGATTGATCAGCGAAAAATAAACCATGTAGCGCGATTGGGAGGCAATTGGTACACGAAAGTAAGTACAGACAATTTATTTCAAGTGGAAAAACCACACACAGAATTAGGAATTGGTTTAGATAATCTTCCACAATCGGTAAAGGACAGTAAAATTCTTACAGGTAATCATCTTGGCCAATTGGCTAATGTGCATGAACTTCCTACGATTGATCCGGCATTTGAAGACGAAACTTTGAAAAACATTTTTCAATATTACTCAATAGATCCTGTAGAAATGGAAAGAGAATTGCATTTATATGCTGCGGAATTACTCAATAAGGGAAAAGTGGCAGAAGCCTGGCAGGTGTTGTTGGCATTAGCATAATTAATATTTTTATAACATAAATG
>JBDTEK010000049.1:0-13703 GCA_039922575.1 Ginsengibacter sp. | reverse complement strand
CAATGAGTTACATCGCAAACATCCATGCCCGCCAAATTTTAGACAGCCGCGGCAATCCTACTATTGAAGTAGATATTCTTACAGAAAATGAATTTCTTGGAAGAGCTGCAGTGCCATCGGGCGCAAGCACAGGCATACATGAGGCAATGGAGCTTCGTGATAATGACAAAAAAATTTACCAGGGAAAAGGAGTTCTTAAAGCAGTTGAAAATGTAAACACTATTTTGGGTGATGAATTAGTTGGTTGGGATGTTGCTGATCAAACCGGAATTGACAGCAAAATGATAGCGTTGGATGGAACTGATAATAAAAGCAAATTAGGAGCAAATGCAATACTGGCAATAAGTTTAGCGGTTGCTAAAGCGGCAGCATTAGAAGCGAACCTTCCGTTATACAGATATATTGGTGGAACGAATGCGAAAACGCTTCCCATTCCCATGATGAATATTTTAAATGGCGGTGCGCATGCAGATAATAAAATAGATTTCCAGGAATTTATGGTAATGCCCGTCGGCGCCAATTCTTTCGGTGAAGCGTTGCGCTGGGGAGTAGATATTTTTCATACATTAAAATCTGTTTTAAAGAAGAAAGGTTATAGTACCAATGTGGGTGATGAAGGCGGATTTGCCCCTAATATTCAAAGCAATGAAGAAGCAATCGAAACGGTGCTTTCAGCAATTGATAAAGCAGGATATAAAGCGGGAAAAGAAGTAGCGATAGCAATGGATCCGGCGGTAAGTGAAATGTATGATAAAGATAAAAAGCAATATCATTTTCATAAATCTGACGGCAAAAAATTAGACAGAGAGAGCATGGTTGAGTTTTGGGAAAGTTGGGTTAAACAATATCCTATCATTTCCATTGAAGATGGAATGGCCGAAGATGATTGGGAAGGATGGAAATTAATGACAGAAAAACTGGGCAAAAAGATTCAGTTGGTTGGCGATGATCTTTTTGTAACTAATGTAAAAAGATTGCAGAAGGGGATAGAAGAAAAGATTGCAAATGCCCTACTGGTAAAAGTAAATCAGATAGGCACACTAACGGAAACTATCAACGCAGTTTCTCTTGCGCAAAATAACGGATACAATACTATTATGAGCCACCGTAGCGGAGAAACTGAAGATACTACCATCGCAGATCTTGCTGTAGCTTTAAATTGTGGCCAGATAAAAACCGGTTCGGCTAGCCGCACAGATCGTATAGCAAAATACAATCAATTAATAAGAATTGAAGAAATTTTAGGTGAAAGTGCTGTTTTTCCAAAAGGGAAGATTAAATTTGGGAGAAAATAGGTGGAATCAGGATGTAGAATGAAGGATATTTGATTTAGGTTATAATAGTGGAGGATGTAAAGATGAAGGATATTGGAAATTTAAATTATAATAAACACTTTTGCAACCTGGCCTTAAAAGCATTTCTATAATTCAACATTGGATAGTTAACACGCTCATTCTGAATGAAAAAAATTCGTTTCATATTTACCAGCAAATATTTAATAACAGGCATAGCTTTTGCTGTATGGATGATGTTCTTTGACAGAAATGATTTTACACTTCAATTAAAAAGGATCCGGGAATTAAACAGATTGCAGGAAAGTGAGAAAGTAATGACCAGGCAAACTGCTGAAACCAGGAACGAACTGAAATTGTTAAAAACTAATCCCGCAACTCTTGAAAAATATGCGAGGGAAAAGTACCTGATGAAGAAAGATAATGAAGACCTTTTTATTGTTACTGTAGATTCATCCTCAATAAGATAGACTAAACTCAATACAATATTCCTACTCAAAATGCGTTTTACAATTGGATAGGATATTGATTTTTTATTAAAGCCAACAAATTTTTTATGATTACAATTACTCAGGAAGACCTGGTGCGATACCTGTACAACGAGACTTCCGAAGCAAAAAATGCAGAAATAAGAGCATCGCTGCAAACGGATTGGGACGTGCGCGAAGCATTTGAGAAATTATTAAGCACTCAACATTTATTAAATGAAGTAAGATATTCTCCCCGGCAACAATCAATTGATAGAATTATGGAATATGCCTCAAAAAAGCAGGCACAATTACATTCTCTTTAAACTTATCTAAAATTCATTATTTTTATCCTGTTCCGAAAAAGCAGGATTTTTTTATGACTAAAAAAGAGAGATATCAATTTGTAATTAATTACTTTTTACTAAACAGCCCGGATGCAAAAACGGAATTAATTTATGATAATCCGTATCAATTAATAGTTGCAGTAATTCTTTCGGCCCAATGCACCGATAAACGCATCAACATCACCACTCCTGCTCTTTTCTCAAATTATCCTGATATTGAATCGCTGAGCAACGCTAATACCGAAAAACTTTTTTCAATCATAAAGAGTATCTCATATCCAAATAATAAAACCAACCACCTTATTGGTATGGCTAAGATGGTAATGAATGATTATGAGGGCAAAATACCCATGACAGTGAACGAATTAATGAGACTCCCCGGTGTAGGAAGAAAAACAGCAAACGTGATTACCTCCGTAATAGACAACCAACCAAACATGGCCGTAGATACTCACGTGTTTAGAGTTGCCAATCGCATTGGTTTAGTAAAAGCAAAAACACCTTTGGAAACAGAAAAGCAACTCATTAAAAATTTACCTAAGGATTTAATTCATTTAGCCCATCATTGGTTAATATTACATGGTCGCTATATTTGTGTGGCCAGAGCTCCAAAATGTGATATTTGTAGCTTGAGGCCCGTTTGCAAATATTATAATACAATTGTAAAACCCAATATTAAAAAATAGTGTTTATTTTTATAGATTAAAACACCTGATATGGTTTTCAATATTTTAACTAATCTCGCTTTATGAAAATTAAATTAATGATTTTTATTCTTTTAATGGTAGGCTGCAGCCAATTAAAAGCTCAATACTATTTCTATAATGGTGATTATTACGAAGCAGATTTCGTTTATGAAATAGGAGGATCTTTAGGGGCAATGAATGCAATGACAGATTTGGGAGGAAGAAAAGGTCCTGGAAAAAAATCAGTGAAAGATTTCAACTTAAAAAATACCGAGTTTTGCGGCGGCCTTTTTTTTAGTGTAATGTACAAAAACGCAATTGGGGTTAGACTTGAAGGTACTTTTGGCTCTGTAAAAGCTTACGACAGCATTTTGAAGAATGTAGCAGCTTCTACAAGTGGCCGCTACGAAAGAAACCTCAGTTTTCGAAGTTCAATTTCGGAAGTGGTGGCTGTCGGTGAGTTTCATCCGTTTGAGATATTCGGTAATTATAATGACGAGCATTACCCTCCTTCGGTTTCTCCTTATCTACTGGCGGGTGTAGGTTATTTTCATTTTAATCCTCAAACTATGCTAAATGGTAATTATGTGGACTTACAGCCTTTACATACAGAAGGGCAAGGTTTTGCTGAGTACCCAAATGTGAAAGAATATAAGCTCAACCAAATTAATTTTCCATTAGGCGTTGGAGCCAGGTATGATATTACACCAATTGTAAATGTGCGAGCGGAATTTATGTACCGGATATTAACAACGGATTATCTTGATGATGTAAGCGGGCGATACATTGATCCTGGTGTTTTCGGAAAATATTTAAGTGGCACACAACTCAACGAAGCGATACTGCTTAATGACAGGCACAAGCCCGGCGCTGTAACCGCGCATCCTGATGGCATCCGTGGTAATCCTAAGAACAACGACTCGTACATCACTTTCAGTATTAAATTAGGATTAACTTTAGGAAGGGATAGAGTAAGATAGAATGAAAAATGACGTAAGACAAATGGCGGTTTTATTATTACAGCATTTTCCTTATTTCATCAATAATTTCATGCTTTGCAAAGGGAACTCCCATAATTTTATTCAACCCTTTTGCATCCAACAAATATTTATCTCTGATAATTTTTATAAGCTGGCCATTATTGAGTTCCGGAATTAAAACATGTTCAAAACTTTTTAAAATATCTCCCAAATTTTTTGGGAACGGCCGAACATAACGGAGATGCACATGCGAAACTGATTCACCTTCGGAAATCAAATCGGCAACTGCGCTTTTTATGGCGCCATAAGTGCTTCCCCATCCAAGTACCAGTACCTTTCCCTTTTCGGGTCCATTATCTATTTGTTGCTCAGGAATATAATCCGCGATTTTGTCAATTTTTTCCTGTCGGAGATTCACCATCAATTGATGATTTTCCGGGTCATAACTTACATTGCCGGTAATATTTTGCTTTTCTAATCCGCCCACTCTGTGCTCCAGGCCTGCAAAACCTGGCACTGCCCATGCACGAACTAATTTTTCATCTCTCAAATAAGGTTGAAAAACTTCCTCCTGATGACCTAACTCTTTTTTGAAATTCACTTCAATTTGCGGAAGGTCTTTACTTTCAGGATATTTCCAGGGTTCAGCGCCATTAGCGATATAGCCGTCACTCAGGAAAATAACCGGCGTCATGTGCTGTACTGCAATTCTCACGGCTTCAAACACTGCGCCAAAGCAATCGCTGGGTGTAGATGCGGAAATAACCGGCATTGGGCTTTCTCCATTTCTTCCATAATATGCTTGCAGCAGGTCACTTTGTTCGGTCTTTGTGGGCAAACCAGTTGAGGGGCCACCACGTTGTATATCACAAATAAGCAATGGTATTTCCAGCATTACCGCTAACCCCATGGCTTCGGTTTTTAATGCCATTCCCGGGCCACTCGTTGTGGTTACGCCAAGACTTCCGCCGTACGATGCGCCAATGGCGGAACTTATGGCGGCAATTTCATCTTCAGCCTGAAAAGTTTTTATGCCAAAATTTTTATGCCTGCTCAATTCATGCAAAATATCGCTTGCCGGAGTAATAGGATAAGAACCCAAAAATAATTGCAATCCACTTTTTTGCGACGCGGCAATTAACCCATACGCAACTGCCTGGTTTCCCATCACACTTCTATAATTTCCCGGTTGCATCCTGGCTTTTGATACTGAATAACGGGTGGTAAAGGCTTCTGTAGTATCGCCATAATTATAACCCGCTTTCAAAACCTTAAGATTGCTTTCCATTATTTCGGGTTTTCCGGAAAATTTTTCTTTTAAGAATCGAATGGTATTATCCATGCTCCTGCTATACATCCAATATAAAAAACCAAGTACAAACATGTTTTTTGCACGGTCTTTTTCTTTGGTTCCCATCGCAAAATCTTTCAATGCTTCACGGGTAATTTTGGTAACATCCATTTTGATTACCTCATAACCTTCCAGGCTTCCATTTTCCAGTGGATTCACTCCGTCCGGGTAATTTGCCAAACGCAAATTCTTTACATCAAAACCGTCCACATTCACTATAATTTTTCCATTCTTCTTTAATGCCTTTAAATTGGTTTTTAGCGCCGCCGCGTTCATAGCCACCAATACATCGCAAACATCGCCGGGCGTAAAGATCCTGTCGCTGGAAAATCTTAATTGGAACCCGCTAACACCCGGAATAGTACCTTGTGGCGCTCTTATTTCTGCCGGGAAATCAGGAAAGGTAGCCAGATCAATGCCCATTAAGGCTGTGTTATTGGTAAATTGCGTTCCGGTAAGTTGCATGCCATCACCACTATCGCCGGCGAACTTTATTACTACTTCTTTCAGTATTTCTTCTTTCGTTTCCATCTTAAAAATTGAGTATGCAAATTTAAACTATCCCTACTTCATTAGGTTCATTATTTATTGCGCAGAACGGAAAAACCATTTGTTTAATACAATAAAAAATAATTTTTTCAAATCGCAATTTGCCTTTGCGTTGAGAACATTCTGAATAACCTTTCATCACAATTACAAAAATTATCAAAAGCTTACTTCTTACATTGCGCAATAGAAAAAAAAATTAAATGAAGAAACTATTATTATTAATTATGGTACCTTTTTCAATTCCTGCGCTGGTGATTGCACAAGCTAAACTTATTCAGAAGGTAGAAAAGAAAGGAAATCAAATAGTGATTCCGTTTGAAAAATATGTTTTACCAAATGGGCTTACTGTTATCGTTTCCGAAGACCACAGCGACCCTGTGGTTCACGTGGATGTTACTTATCACGTAGGTAGTGCGCGTGAACAAATTGGCAAAAGCGGTTTTGCGCATTTCTTTGAACACATGATGTTTGAAGGGAGCGATAATGTGGCGGACAAAGAACATTTTAAAATTGTGACAGAATCAGGAGGCACATTAAATGGAAGCACTAATACTGACAGAACTAATTATTACGAAACTGTTCCGAGCAATCAACTTGAAAAAATGCTCTGGCTGGAAAGCGACAGAATGGGGTTTCTATTGGATGCTGTTACTCAGCCTAAATTTGAAATACAAAGATCAACCGTTAAGAACGAAAGAGGCCAGAATTATGACAACAGGCCTTATGGGCTTGCAAGAGAAGTAACGGCAAAGGCTTTATATCCCTACGGGCATCCATACTCATGGCTTACTATAGGCTATGTGGAAGACCTGAACAGGGTAAATGTAAACGATCTTAAAAATTTCTTTCTTCGCTGGTATGGGCCTAACAATGCTACGCTTACTATTGGCGGTGATGTGAATACCAAAGATGTGATCAAAATGGTTGAAAAATATTTCGGTTCTATTCCGCGCGGTCCTGAAGTAAAACCGGTAGAATTGCCACCCGTAAAATTGACCAAAACTGATTATGTAAGCTACGTGGACAATTACGCCAAATTACCTATGTTGCAAATTACCTATCCTACTGTTCCTGATTTCAATGCAGATATGGCGCCTCTTGCCTGTCTTGCGCAAGTATTAGGACAAGGGCGCACTTCCTACCTGTATCAGAACCTTGTTAAACCACAGAAGGCTTTACAGGCAAGCGCATTCAGCAGCCTTAACGAGCTTGCGGGTACTTTTACTTTCTCTGTAATACCATTGCCGGGAAGCAACCTGGCTGATATGCAAAAACTGGTAAATGAATCTTTGAAAGATTTTGAAAAGAAGGGAGTTACTAATGATGATATTGAAAAATTCAAAAATACATTTGAAAGCCGCATTATCAACGGCCTCGCAAGTGTATCAGGAAAAGTATCTCAATTAGCCGCATTTGAAACTTTCACCGGTAATCCAAATATGATTGGAAAATTGCTTGAGATGTATAATAAAGTAACAAAAGCAGATGTTTTAAGGGTTTATAATAAATACATAAAAGATAAGCCCTCAGTAGTATTGAGCGTTTTACCAAAAGGAAAAGAAGACCTTATTGCTGCAGCGGATAACTTTACTATAGACAGCTCACATTACGACAGGCCACATTATGGTTATGACGCGTTAAAATACAATAAGCCAAAAGATAATTTTGATAGAAAAATAATTCCTCCTTCCGGGCCAAACCCCGTGGTAAAAGTTCCCGATTTCTGGAAAAAAACGATAGCCGGCGATATTAAAGTAATTGGTGTGGAAAATAATGAAATTCCTGTGGTGAACCTCAATGTTTACTTAAAAGGAGGAACTATTCTTGAACAGAATAATCTTTCAAAAGTAGGATTGGCAAGTCTTTTTGCCTCCATGATGAACGAAGACACTAAAAACAAAACCAGTGAAGAAATTAATCTTGAACTGGAAAAAATAGGAAGTTCCATAAGAGTATCTGATCGCACTGATGCTATTGTATTTTCCCTACAATCTTTATCGAAAAATCTTCCAAAAACTTTAGAGATATTACAGGAAAAGATGTTGCATCCCAACTTTACAGAATCAACATTTAACCGGATTAAAAGGCAAACTATAGAAGGAATTAAAAATGCGAAAAGCCAGGCATCAGCAGTTGCGGATGTAGTTTTTGATAAAATAAATTTTGGCGGAAATAACGTTTTTGGATTACCGGATAATGGCACTGAAGAAACAGTAAAAGATATCACCTTAGAAGACATTCAAAATTATTACAACAATTTTATTTCGTCTAATGGAGCTCAGGTAGTGGTAGTAGGCAGTGTAAAAGAAAATGAGATACTACCTCAGCTTGGTTTCTTAAACCAGTTACCTAAAAAAGAAATTACGCTTCCCCAGGTACCAGCATCGCCAGTTGTAGAAAAAACGAAAATTTATGTAGTGGACATCCCGAAAGCTGCGCAAACAGAATTTCGCATAGGAAATGTAACCAACATGAAATACGATGCTACCGGAGATTATTATAAAGCTATGCTTGCTAACTATAATCTGGGCGGTGGATTCAATGGCAGGTTAAACATTAAACTAAGAGAAGATAAAGGCTGGACTTATGGAGCAAGGTCTGCTTTTTCAGGAGATAAATACACAGGCACATTTACTTTCAGCAGCGGCATACGGGCTAATGCTACGGATAGCGCCCTTGCTGAAATAATTCACCAGCTAAAAGAGTACAATTTAAATGGCCCGGATAAAAACGAAGTGGCATTTATGAAAAGCTCAATAGGCCAAAGTGATGCAAGAAATTACGAAACCGGCGCTCAGAAAGCAGCCTTTATCAGCAGAATATTAATGTACGATTTACCGGCAAATTTTGTAGAGCAGCAAACAAAAATCCTGGACAATATTTCGGTAGCAGAGATAGGCGTGCTTGCAAAAAAATATTACGACCTCAACAAAATGAATATTTTATTAGTAGGAGATAAAAATTTATTTATGCCCGGATTAAAAGACTTAGGATATGAAATAGTGGAGTTGGATGCAAATGGAAATCCGATTTAGCACTAGATGGCTCATTCGTATTTCTAAAAGATATTTTTACTTCCGAAGCTTGAAAGCTCTGGAGGATTTTTTGTCTTTTATTTTAATTTAGTGATAAGATAATTAAAGCAGTCAGCCTTATTTTCAATTCCACCGTTGTGCAGGTTATCGGTTCAAAGGGCTCCTGACGTCACATTATAATGGCAGCGTGGAACTTTATGCGGTGAAATTTTGAGAAGACCACTGCAGGCACATAAGCAAATGTATCCCGGCAATATCTATCTTTGAAATATGCAAAAGAATTATGCCCAATTAATATTGGGGATCATTATCGGATTAATTTTGGGTTTGCTTATCGGCAGGCAGGTATTTGTAAAAGGTGCGGATCAAAACAGCAATACACAAAAAGAAACTAATGCGCAGAATTCCAGGCAAAAAGAAAACTCCGGAATTCATAATTCTAATAACAACAATAGCCATACAGGCATACCACAAAAAGTGTACGATGTATTGAAATACATTCGTGCCAATAATCGTGCGATGGATGGATATGTGGGCGGAAGGATATTTACCAACAGGGAAAAAATAGTGCCCCAGACAGATGATAACGGCAACCCTATTCAATACCAGGAGTGGGATGTAAATCCAAAAATACAAGGACAAAACCGTGGCACCGAACGCATTTTAACCGGCAGCGACGGCAGGGCATGGTACACCAATGATCATTATCAATCTTTTCAGGAAATTAAATAATTATGAGTGCAATACTGAAAGTTTCTGCAAACTACTATACAGAAAATAATATACGCTATGTATTTTTAGATGGATCAGCCTGTAAATATATTGACAGGTGCTATACTACTTTGCAACAACAACTTTCGCTACCGGATTATTTTGGAAAAAACCTTGACGCTTTGGAAGAAGTACTTGATGATCTTGAATGGATACCGGAGGGAAAAGTAAGGGTAATCATTTTAGATTCAGACTCATTATTGTCAAAAGACTTAGACAAAAAAAATGATTTTTTAGATATACTAAATTCATGTAAAAATGATAAGGTGGAAATAATTTATTTGGGAATGGGTGCCGGTAATTAGAAAGTTTGAACTGTGGCTAAAAACAGGTAGAAAATAGGATGTGAAAGAGATATAAGCTGTTATTGAACGCATTTATCAAAAATAGGTATTGCCGTACTAAATAAAACGGGACAATATATTCCTCTGCAAAAAAAAATTATCGGTCCAGGGTAAATTTATCGGAATCAGGTTTTTGGGTTGTTAACCTTAGTAAAAAATTCAGATTATATTTTACTGAAACCTTATTGCATTATTATGATGAGCTTGCCAGTAATAGAGTAATAAGGTTTATATCTGTATTTCATAGCTTTTCCCCTAAGGTTAAAACATTGATTAGTGGAGAAAATAAAAATCCTATCCCACTAAATTTACTGAAGAACCAAAATTTATCGGGTTAAAAAATTAAAAAAGAAGTTTTTTTATTACTTAAGTAACTGGTGATTTTTTAATGCTTTCTTTATAGAATTTAAAGCTGCATCACTCATCGTTTTATTTAAAACTAATTTAGCGCCTATCCATACCAATGCCTTGTGAAATTGGCTCCCCTTAATAATTCCAAACAAAATAGCCTGGGATCTTTTTTTAATTAATGGCCTGTAATGCTCCACCTTTTCAGCTTCTATAACAGGCCAATTGGTGCCGGAAGAAAATACAGGCATGGGAAACTGGTCGGTCCTTGTTTCAAATAGGGGTATAATCGGATAATATTTCTTTTTGACTATTTTTTCTACATTCACCTCCCGTTCTGTTTCTACGCCATCCATTATTAATTTTTCTTTTTCAATAACGATCTGTTTTTCTTCCCTTACAATGCAGAATTTGCTTTTATCAACTCCTTTATAGCCTTCTCTGAAAATTTCATTCTGCTCAAGTGCCGATTCAGGAATAATAAAACGATTGCGCAGCATCATTTCGCAATTAAATCTTCCTAAAAAATAATCATGCACCCTAAATTCTTTATTGATAAATCCGCTAAAACCAACAAAACCTCCACAGGCAATTGCTTTTCCTCCTGCCACACGTTCTTCCTCTCCAGATAGGGTGGGCCTTCTTCTTGAAGGCGCTATCATAAACTGACCTGCGAGATGAGTATTGATTGCATCCGAAATAATACCCCGATTTGTTCTGCTCTGTCCAACAAGTGTGTTTAGGGAATAGCCGAATGTTCTAAATATACTGTCATCGATTTTAATCTTACGCATCTCTTCGCTTGGAAATGGATCTATAAAAATAATGGTACTATTAAACAAATTAGGATCATTGTAAATTTCAGGATCGTCCTGTTGGGTTATGTCTATCAATACTTCTCTTACTTTTGCAAATGGTTTGTTGTCAATAGTACCCCCATCTATATTGAGAGATGTGTAATCAGTACCTTCTACCGGATCCACATCCATAAGCCATTTCATTGAGTTCACCTCATCAGTTTTGCGGGTAAGTTTTCTTGATTTTAAAGCAATAGGAAATGCGCCGGTAGCCAACGCTGCATCTATAGCAGTGTCAACGTTTTTACCACTTTTGAAATCAAGTAACATCCACCCATCCTTTTTGTTTTCATCTTTATTGAATTGAAAACAAGCATAGTCATTATGAATAGCCATGTAATATTTATCGGGAGAAGTATTTCCTTTGAAACTTATTTGAAAAGGGAATCCTTCCAGG
Organism: Ginsengibacter sp.; assembly: GCA_039922575.1. Taxonomy (GTDB): domain Bacteria; phylum Bacteroidota; class Bacteroidia; order Chitinophagales; family Chitinophagaceae; genus Ginsengibacter. Next base: position 2,279 of record JBDTEK010000049.1, on the reverse strand, counting down.
TTGGTAAGCGTTGTAAAAACCTTAAGTTGGGTATTAATATATGCTGGCAGCGGTTTCAGATTATTCATGTCAACCTCCAATATCTTTTTGGCTATTTTATCGATAAAACATGAATTAAGGAGAGAAGTTACTTTCTTATCTTCATCAACATCTTTTGTTTCAAGCATCATCGCAAACGTGTCTTTACCTGACATGTCAACCCAGGAGTGATAAAATTTATTCTGTGGCTGTTCTGCTAAAACTTCGTCTGCATTAGTGGGGAACTTAACAGGTTTTATTTCATTGCTTAACGCTGCAGCTGCAATAATTCCTGTCATTCCTCCTGCAGATGCGCCACCAATCACATCAATTACAATGTGGTGAGATGGAGTATCGGGAGAGTTTTCTTCTTTTCTTTTTTCCCATTTCTCCAATGTTTCAAACAGATAATCCATTACACCTGCAGAATAAGCACCAGCAGATACAGCGCCTGCAAGACATAGCCCAAGATGAAATTTTTTTTCCTCCATGAAACCTTTTTTTATTTTAAATTAATTATTTAATAATGAATTAGTCGAGACAATGCACTTTATTCAATTACTCAATATGGTCATCTGTTTTCTCTTTCACAAAATCACTTTATTTTATGCTCATTTCCATTTCTGAATATATATTTAGAAAACTATTTATTAATTGCACAATTTTTTTTGCGATTGAATCAAAAATTTTAAATAATTATTTCTTTCACTCCCTGGAAAATCCTACTTGTTAGTTTGATGTCAAATATAATGTGTCAAACAATTAAAATACAATTTATCATTATTGGGGAGTTCGCATTTGAGTCTTGTAAAGTAAATATGTAAATCTCTTATCGTCAATAGCACAAGTGGACGGTACTCAACTGCAAATTCTCATCTAAAAAGGCTATAAAAATTGTAGGTGCATTCTGCAGCAGAAAATCCTGAAAGCCTTATTGGAAAAAATTGTGGCTTTTTAGTTGCTAACTGCTTTTAAGATTAAAATGTTTTTCCGCCATTTCGCGAATATTGTCACCTATTGCCAAAGACGCTGTAGCAGCCGGTGAGGGCGCGTTGAGCACATGAATGCTGGTGTCTTTATATTCTATCCGGAAGTCATCACGGGTATCTCCATCTTCACTAAGCAACATCGCTCGAACACCTGAGTTGCCAGGTTTTAAATCATCCATCGTTAGAGCCGGAACCAATCTTTGCAGTGTTTTAAGAAAAAGCTTTTTTGAGAAAGCCCGCCGGTATTCATTGATACCAAAACTCATATTTTGAAAAAATAGTTTCCAGGTTCCTTTATAGCTTAAAGCGTCTATGGTATCCTTCCAGCTAAAATCTGTTTTTCCATAACCTTCTCTTTTAAAAGTAAAAACAGCATTAGGCCCGCATTCTATATGGCCGTTCGTCATCCGCGTAAAATGTACGCCCAGGAAAGGGAAAGCAGGATTAGGAACAGGATAAATCAGGTTCTTGATTTTATGTTTTGCCTCATCAGTTAATTCATAATAATCTCCCCTGAAGCCAACCACTTTTTCTTTAAGATCAACATGGTCCTTATGCGCAAGACGGTCTGCCTGCAAGCCGCCACAAAAAATAGTAAACCTGCTTTTGTAACTTCTTTGATTGGTGGTAATGATATTTATATTTTCACTCTTATCAAAAGAAATGGCTTCTTCGTTTAACACAAGCCTGCTTCCTGAATTTATTTCCAAAGCAATTTCCACCATTTTATCTGTAGCTTTCACATAATCTATAATGCCTGTGCAGGGAACCCAAATACCCGCTATACCTATGCAAAACGGTTCATGCTCCCTGATTTGCGCAGCGTTTATTTTCTCTATTCCTTCAATTCCATTTTGCAGGCCTGTGGCAAAAATTTTATCCAGATACGGAAGCTCTGATTCATCTACAGCTACCACTATTTTGCCACATACGTCATGAGGAATATTATTTTCCTGTGCAAACTTTACCAATGCTTTTCTTCCCTCAACACAATTTTTTGCTTTTAAAGAACCGGGTTTGTAATAAAGTCCGGAATGAAGAACGCCGGAATTATTCCCTGTCTGATGATAAGCAAGCCTGGATTCCTTTTCAATTAAAATGATCTTCAGAGCACGATGATGTTTTTGCAATTGATAAAAAGTTGCGGCTCCTACAATTCCGCCTCCTATGATTGCGATGTCAAATATTTCGTTTTCCAATTTATTATTTTAGAAAAATTGTTGGTTAATTGTTTATTTTCCTGCGTAAAAGAAAACAGGAAATGAACGTTAA
>JBDTEK010000048.1:0-9144 GCA_039922575.1 Ginsengibacter sp. | reverse complement strand
GTAGAATGTCAGCAGGCACGTACACAGGGAGAAAATCGTGAAAAAGCGATGGCAATGCTGAAAAGTCGTTTGTATGAAGAAGAAATGAGAAAGCGCGAAGAACAGGCGAATGTAACTAATGCTTCAAAGAAAAAAATAGAGTGGGGAAGCCAGATACGCAGTTATGTTTTTCACCCTTACAAAATGATCAAAGACCATAGAACAGATTACGAAGTTGGCAACATAGGCCCGGTGATGGACGGGGAAATAGATGGATTTATTAAAGCGTATTTGATGATGGAAGCGGCTAATTAGATAATTGGCTAATTAAAATAAATAAAATAATTTAAAAGTAATGCCCTCTATTCTTATTATTGATGATGAAAAAGCAATCAGGAAAACCTTAACCGAGATTCTCGGGTATGAGGGTTATAAGATTGAGGAGGCAGCAGATGGTGAAGAAGGATTGAGAAAATTTAAGGAAAAGAATTATGACCTCGTTCTTTGTGATATTAAGATGCCCAAACTTGATGGCATCGAGTTTCTTGAAAAAGCAAAAGAAATTAATGGTGAAACACCTATTATAATTATCAGTGGCCATGGCAATATAGAAACTGCTGTGGAAGCTGTAAAAAAAGGCGCTTACGATTATATTTCCAAGCCGCCTGATCTCAACAGGATGCTAATCACTTTGCGAAATGCAATGGATAAAACCCACCTGGTTGCAGAAACAAAAGTGCTCAAGCGTAAAGTAGCCAAAGTGCAGGATATTGTAGGTGAATCGGCCCCTATAAAAAGAATTAAAGATACTATAGAAAAAATAGCGCCAACAGAAGCGCGGGTTTTAATAACCGGTGAAAATGGATCTGGTAAAGAATTGGTGGCAAGGTGGATACATGAAAAAAGCCGCCGGTCTAATAATGCAATGGTGGAGGTAAATTGCGCGGCTATTCCGGGAGAACTAATAGAGAGCGAATTATTCGGCCATGAAAAAGGAAGCTTTACTTCTGCCGTAAAACAACGTATCGGTAAATTTGAACAGGCAAGCGGAGGTACTTTATTTCTCGATGAAATCGGCGATATGAGTTTGAATGCGCAGGCAAAGGTGTTACGTGCATTGCAGGAAGGAAAAATAACAAGAGTAGGAGCTGATAAAGATATTAATGTAGATGTAAGGGTAATTGCTGCTACCAACAAGGATCTTTTAAAAGAAGTGGAAAATAAAAATTTTCGTCTGGATTTGTATCACCGTCTCAGCGTAATAATGTTACATGTGCCATCTTTAAATGAACGGATTGCTGACGTTCCCTTACTGGCAGATCGTTTTCTTAGCGATATAGCAACGGAATATGGCCAGCCAAAAAAAGAAATTGATCAAAACGCAATTGATCTGTTACAAAAATATAAATGGACCGGAAACGTCCGTGAGCTGCGCAATGTCATAGAAAGATTGATTATTCTTTCCGGAAAAACAATCACTACAGTGGATATTGAAAATTATGTTTTACCTAAAAAATCATAATGACTTTTTATCAATCTTTCAATAAATTTTGGTATTTACAAATATGAAACACATTTATTGCATAAGTGGTTTCGGCGCTGACGAACGGGTTTTTGCAAATTTAAATTTTGGCGAAAATCAAGTTCATTTTATTCCCTGGAAAATACCGCAAAGAAATGAAACCCTAAAGAATTATACCTGCAGAATGGCGGAGGATATTCATCATTCCAATCCTGTTTTAACCGGTTTGTCTTTCGGAGGAATGATCAGTATTGAAATGGCGAAAATAATGTCTTTTGAAAAGATAATTATGATCTCAAGTATCAAAACATTTCATGAAAAGCCTTTATACATGCAGTTTGCAGCAACAATTCATTTAAATAAACTGATTCCAATGCGGCCTTATCCGATTCTGGAGCGTTTAGAAAATTACAATCTCGGCGTTCAAAGTAATGATGAAAAAAAATTAGTAAATGAATATCGCAAAAATATCAATCCTTTATATTCAGAATGGGCTATCGAACAAATTTTAAACTGGAAGAATGATTGGTTCCCCAAAAATCTTATTCACCTTCATGGAGGCAATGATCATATTTTTCCTGTAAAAAATATAAAGGCGGATTTCGTAATTCAGGGCGGTGGCCATTTAATGTTATTGAATAAAGCGGCTGAAGTGAATGAGATACTGAAGAGAATTATTTAGGCAACATTACCTTTTACATCCATTGTTAAACTAATGATAACTATTTTCATGCACGTTTTTTCTAAGAACTTTTATATGGTACTTTTGTTGCCTTATAAAAAAATTAACTAATGAGTGTAGGTTTACTTTTATTTATTCTGGCATCTATTGCGGTCCTCATCGGGCTGTACGGTATGTTTAAAAAAGCCGGAATGGCACCTTGGAAGGGTCTTATACCATTATACAACACCTGGTGTATGGTGGAAAAAATGGAACTGAATAAAGTCTGGTTTTTTCTCCAGCTAATTCCTATTGCCGGTCAGTTTATCACTATCTGGATCAATATAAAATTTGTTGAGCATTTTGGCCGTTTCGGTTTAGGGCACCACTTTCTTACTGTATTTTTTCCTTTTATCTATTTCCCATATTTAGGATTTTCCGATAATGAAAGATATGCGGGTATCCCGATGGTAAAAAATTATAAAAAAGGCGCCATACGGGAATGGATAGATGCAGCAGTTTTCGCGATAGTTGCCGCTACGCTAATTCGTACTTTTATTTTTGAAGCATACACAATCCCTACGCCAAGTATGGAAAAGACCTTGCTCGTAAATGATTTTCTATTTGTGAGCAAGTTCGCCTATGGCCCCCGAATACCTAACACTCCGTTGGCTTTACCTTTTATGCATCATACTATTATGGGCACTAATACTAAATCTTATGTAGAATGGATTGAAATCCCCTACACGCGGTGGTTTCCAAAGCCGGTGCAAAGAAGAGATGTAGTGGTATTCAACTTTCCTGTAAATGATACACTCATCAACGATGCTGAGCATGGCTCGCAGGTAACTTATTACCAGGAAATACAGCAACGCATGTTTGCTGAACATATTACCGAAGAGCAGGCCCGGCAAAGAACTTTGGATCAGTATGGAGACGCTATAATTACACGGCCTGTTGATAAAAGAGAAAATTTCATTAAACGTTGCACCGCTATAGCAGGAGATACTTTGCAAATAAAAAACCGGATCGTTTATATCAATAACGTAGCCCAACCTTTGCCACCGCACCACGAATTCAGTTATTTAGTTATTACTACAGGCCCACTTGATCCGGATATGCTAAATAGTATTGGGATACAGGACAATATTGACGATCGTAATAAAAACCAGGTAGAAATGATGGGCAATAATGCTTACAAAATAAGCATGAGTGATGAAGAAAAGGTACAGTTGAAAATGATGCCCGGTGTAAAAGATATTCAGTCAGCGCCATTGAATGAATATGATAAAAGTCCGATTTTATTTCCTTTTGTGGCTTCATATAACTGGTCTGTAGATGATTATGGCCCCATCTGGGTTCCTAAAAAAGGTGCCACTATACAGCTTACACCAGATAATGTAATTCGTTACAAAAGATGTATCGCTACTTATGAAGCTAATAAGTTTGAAGAAAAAAACGGCCAGTACTTTATCAATGATCAACCCGCTACTACTTACACTTTCAAAATGAATTATTACTGGATGATGGGCGACAATCGTCACAATTCTCTTGACAGCCGCTTTTGGGGTTTTGTTCCCGAAGATCATATTGTGGGCAAAGCATCGCTTATCTGGTTTAGTTACGATAAAGGTCCACGTTGGAGCAGGATTTTTCAAACCATAAAATAAAAAAATCATCAGTTTTCAAATCTGCTCACTTATTCTTTTTTCATTGCCTGAACGTGAAAGAGAACTTCAATCCAGGCTTTGGAGTTAGCGCTACTATTCCTGACTCTTCCAAATGCAATAGAAACGCCACCTATCGGCTTCCATCCTTTATGGATCATTATGTTTACCTCTGTTACCAACTCATTCGCGTCAGTTTTTTTGATGACTGTATATTCCATGAAATATTTTATCCGAAGATAAAGAAATTATGATATGTTTTGAATAAAGCACTACGATTTGAATTACCAAATTGACAGCAAGAATAAAATCTTCCGCTCTAATGAATTCTATCTCCTCTTAATTCCATATTTTTCATTACCTCTGTTTCATATTCAATCCATTCTTTCCACCTTTTTCTTACTTTTTCTTTTTTCATATAAGTATCGGCAAGATTAATAAATAAGGTATAATGCCCAGCTTCACTTTCCATAAATTTTCTGTAGAAATTCTTCATGTATTCATCTTCAAGGCCTTCACTCAATCTTTTGAAACGCTCACAGCTTCTGGCTTCTATTAATGCCATAGTAAGGAGTTGATCCAGGAATCTTTCTTCCGGACTGCCTCCTTTTTTCTGAAATTCAAGCAGTTTATTTACGTATTCATCTTTTCGTTGTTTTCCTAAAGGGAGGTTGCGTTTGCGGAGCTCTGCAATTACCTGTCTAAAATGGCCCCATTCTTCTGTAACTATTGGCGCCAGTTCATTTACCAGTTTGTCTTTATCATTATATTTTTGAATCAATGAAATACAACTGTTGGCTGCTTTTTGTTCGCACCAGGCATGGTCGGTTAATATTTCTTCAAGTGAGATGGCAGCAAGGGTTGCCCAGCGAGGATCGGTGATTAATTTTAATCCTAAAATATTTTTTGTGTCCTCAGATAAAGTATTCATTTTTCAAAAATAGCTAATCGTATTTAACTGATGGTAAAGAAGTTCAGCAGAAAAATTAAGAAGTTAAGAGATCAATTTTTTAACCGGTTATTTCATCTTGCTAATTGGGAAAAACAAATCTAAAAACAAATAATTTCAGTATTTTACACCTTTAAAACTGTTTATGAAAATATTCCCTTTTATAATTTATGGAATCATTACAGCAGCATTAGTTGTAATACTTAATTCTACTTTGATACTTCCTGCACCATTGGGGAAATTATTGAGCCCACAAAATGGTTTATGGCAGAATGCAGAACCGGTAGATCAGGATTATTCTGGGCAATTAAGATTTCCGCAATTAAAAGGGAACGTAAAAGTTTATTTTGATGAAAGGCTGGTGCCACACGTTTTCGCAGAAAATGATAATGATGCTTATTTTGTTCAGGGGTATCTTCATGCCAAATTTAGATTGTGGCAAATGGAATTTCAAACTCATGCAGCCGCGGGAAGATTAAGTGAAATTGTGGGTAATAAAGCACTGGAATTTGACAGAGATAAGCGCCGGTTGGGGATGGTGTATGCCGCTGAAATAGCTGAAAAGGAAGTTGAAAAAGATCACGAATCTTTAGAAGAATGTAACAATTATACTGCTGGCGTAAATGCTTATATCGAAAGTTTGAATGAAAGTACACTCCCTCTTGAATATAAATTATTAGGTTACCATCCTGAAAAATGGACTAATTTAAAAACTGCTCTTTTCCTAAAATATATGGCGCTGGACCTTGCGGGCTATGAAGATGATTTTGAAAAGACCAATGCTAAATCCATCTTTTCGTCGGCAGATTTTGATAAATTGTATCCCATCATAATGGATTCGCTGGATCCAATTGTTCCTAAAGGAACTATTTTCCCAAAACCAGGTATTGAAGTAAAAATTCCTGCTTTCGCCGATTCACTTTATTTTGACAATAAAGATTCTACCACTATTGATGGTCCAAAACCGGATCCAAATAATGGCAGCAATAATTGGGCTGTAAGTGGCGCCAAAACTAAAAGTGGCTCACCCATTTTATGCAATGATCCTCATCTTGGATTAAATCTTCCATCGCTGTGGTACGAAATGCAAATCAGTACTCCAACTTACAATGCTTATGGAGCAACGTTTCCCGGCGCTCCGGCTGTTATAATAGGATTTAATGATAGTTGCGCATTCGGGTTTACAAATGCCATGCGTGATGTTCGGGATTATTACGAAATAAAATTTAAAGACGACAGCCGAAAAGAATATTGGTTCGATGGTGCCTGGAAAACGACCACTTTTAGAATTGAAAAAATTAAAATAAAAGGACGTCCTAAGTATTTGGATACGGTGGCTTATACCAATATTGGACCTGTTATGTACGACAAAACTTTTAATGGCGCCAGAAATACTAACAATAAATATTATGCGGTAAGATGGAAAGCGCACGATCCGAGTAATGAATTGAAAGTGTTTACCCTACTGGATAGAGCAAGAAATTATGATGATTATTATGAAGCAATAAAGAACCTTCACACACCTGGCCAAAACTGCATTTTTGCTTGTAAAAATGGCGACATTGCTATTTGGGACCAGGGAGAGTTTCCGGCCAAATGGAAGCGGCAGGGAGATTTTGTAATGCCCGGACACGACAGTAGTTATTTCTGGCAGGGAATGATTCCGCAAATAGAAAACCCTCATCAGAAAAATCCGGAGCGCGGTTTTGTAAGTAGCGCCAACCAGTTACCTGCTGATAGCACCTATCCTTATTATCTTGGCGGTAATTATCCTCCATACCGTGGTTGGGAGATCAATAAAAGATTATCTGCTATGAATCAGATTACTCCCGAAAACATGATGAAATTACAAACTGATAATTATAATGTTTTTGGAGAAATGGCACTTCCACTGATAGTTAAAAATATGGAAACAGATAAATTGAATGATGTAGAAAATAAATTTTTCAATGTCTTAAGAGCCTGGAATTTTAGAAATGATCCCGATTCTAAAGGTGCTACCTTATTTTCTGTAACATGGGATAGTTTGGAATCGGTGGTCTGGAGTGACGAGCTAACAAAATCCGGATTAAAACTTCCGGTTCCCCATGAGAGTACTTTGCTTGACGATATTCATAAATATCCTTCCTTCAAGTATTTTGATAATATAAATACGCCCGAGGTTGAAACTTTGCAGGACGATGTAACAACCGCGTTTAAGAAAGCGGTTTCAGCGCTTACAAAATCAGGAAATGGCGGAGTAAAAAATTGGTCTGAATTTAAAGATACTAAAGTGTTGCACTTAGCACGGTTAGATGCTTTCAGCAGATTGCACTTACCCATTGGTGGTGGCACCCATACCATCAATGCCGCAAATAATCAACATGGCCCGAGCTGGAGAATGGTAGTTTCTCTAACACCAGAAACGGAAGCGTATGGAGTATATCCGGGTGGCCAAAGCGGTAATCCAGGAAGTAAATTTTATGATAATTTTGTAGATACATGGGTGAAGGGAAAATATTATACCCTCTGGGTAATGAAAGCCTCTGAGTTTAGTGATAAAAGAGTGAAGTGGAGGATGGATTTTAATAAAGGATAAGAAGCAAAATTGCAAATAAATGATTAGGAAATAAGAGGAATAGAAAATAATGTAAAATAAATTTGAACAGTTATCTTATGTTTCAAAACGAAAGAAAGAAAATAAAATTCAAAAATTAAATAATCATGAAACCTGCCATCACCACCTTCCTTACTATACTCCTAAGTTTCTGCGCATGTTTATATCTTCCCTGGTGGAGTATAGCTATCGTTGCTTTTGTGGTATCTGTCTTAATTCCTCAAAGACCTATGGTGTCTTTTTTTTCCGGATTTATCGCACTTTTTTTATTATGGGGGATTTTAAGTTTTTGGATCAGTTTTAATAATGATCATATATTAGCTCACCGCGTATCATTATTAATTTTGAAAGTTGACAGCCCTTTATTGTTGATCCTGATATCTGCGCTTATAGGTGCGTTAGTAGCTGGATTTGCCGCGCTATCAGCAAGTTTCATCAGGCCTCAACAATCGGTTACTAACAGGTAAATGATTTCCAAAGTACAATTAGATTTTTATAAAATATTTTATCTATGATAACTTCTTAGAGCTTATTTTCGTTTTGTGAAAGAAATTTCTACCTATGCAAAAGCTTCTACTTTCCCTGATTGCTCTATTCTCAATTACTGTTTCAGCTCAAAAAATTAAAGGTACCGTCAAAGATCAGGAAGGCAATGTTTTGCCTTTTGCTTCTATTCTTGTAAAGGGAACTACAATGGGCGTTACCGCTAATAATCAGGGTGAGTACAGCATTAATTTGGAGCCTGGAAAATACACCTTAGACTGCCGCTATGTTGGCTATGGAACTGGAGAAAAACAAGTGATTTCCGGAAAAAATAATGTGACTGTTGACTTTGTTTTATCACTTCAAAAATTAACTTTAAAAGAAGTTGTTGTTAAAAGTGGAGGCGAAGACCCTGCCTACGCAATCATAAGGCAGACAATAAAAAAACGGCCATTTTATGAAAAACAAGTGAATTCCTTTCAAGCTGAGATTTACATAAAAGACATCATTAAACTAAAGGAACTCCCTAAGAAATTTTTGGGGCAGAAAATTCCTGATGAAGGCAAAAAAGATATGGGACTTGATTCTTCAGGCAAAGGAATTATTTATCTATCTGAATCGGTTAATAAAGTTTCTGTGCAGCAGCCTGATAAATTTAAGCTGGAGGTAATTTCAAGCAGAGTAAGTGGTAGCAATGGTTTTGGATTTGATTTTCCCGCTTTTATTAATTTTTATAAAAATAATGTTACCATTTTTAGCACCCAACTTAATCCGCGGGGATTTATATCTCCTATCGCCGACGACGCTTTAAACTTTTATAAATATAAATTTTTGGGAAGTTTTTTTGAAGATGGTGTTGAGGTGAATGTAATCAAAGTAATTCCACGACGCAATTATGAGCCTTGCTTTTCCGGAGTAATTAATATTACTGAAAATGATTGGCGAATATTTAGTTGCGATCTGCTTCTTACAAAAAAATCTCAACTTGAAATTTTAGATTCTTTAAAAATATCACAAATACACACACCGCTAAATACTGAGGTTTGGCAAATTAAAAACCAGGTAGTGCATTTTAATTTTGATCAGTTTGGAATAAAAGCAACCGGAGATTTCGTGAATGTGTATTCAAAATATAACCTCGATCCACATTTCCCCAAAGATTTTTTCAACCGTATTGTAATCAAATACGATACAGCAGTGAATAAAAAGACCCACGAATATTGGGATACTACCAGGCCAATTCCTTTAGAACCGGAAGAAATAAAAGATTATAAAGTTAAAGACAGC
>JBDTEK010000047.1:0-12090 GCA_039922575.1 Ginsengibacter sp. | reverse complement strand
GATTTCCGGCGATTTTCTTTCAATAGATATCAATCGTTGCTTACATTTTCTGGGAGAGATCACAGGCACCATTACGAATGAAGACCGCCTGGATTATATTTTTAGCAAGTTTTGTATCGGAAAGTAAATGCTACAAATCAATCATTCATTAAAAGCATAATAAACAACCTTTAAGAATGAGTTACACCTTTTTATAAGTAAAAGAAAGGTTATTGCACACTTAGGCGAAATGAGACATACTTTGGCATAATAAGTCGTAGACTTAGCGAATCAAAAGAGAAAATTATAGCCTGTTTAAAGTAATGATGGGTAAGGTATATCGAGTTTTGTAAAGCGATTAATAAGGATGGCTCATTATTAACTTGGTAGGTCCTTTAAGTTGCGGCGCCTAATTCACAGAGATGTAAAGATTTTTAATAAAGGAAATTTTTATCCTGCAATACATTTTGAAACAATTCTAAAATGAACCAACAATTAGTTAATTATAAAATTAATCACAATGCACCAAAAAGAACCAGTACAAAATATAGTTAAAGTAATTTACGGCAATAATGCAAATGAGAAAAGCCGGATTTTAAATAAAAAAATTGCGGTTAATTATAAACATGAACATTCAAAAAATATTTTTATTTTTCTATTAGGTAACAAAATTGTTACCTTTAATTATGAAGGCAAGGGAGATAATTAAGTTGCTGAAAAATGACGGATGGGTTGAAAATTCACAAAAAGGAAGGTCAACTGTTTGCGATTTCAGCAAATGGTTGGAGCCGATGGAAGGCTCAGAAATATGGTTGTTTACCAGAATTTATTCTAAAACAGGATTAAAATAAGCCGTGTTGGTGCTTTCATTTTAATTAAAATCTTAAACTAAAAATTGTATGCAAAAAATATCTTTGATTATCGAGCGCGGAGAAGATTCAAAATTGTGGGGAAGAGTGAACTTTGATGATAACCTGTTAACAGATTATGCTAACAATATACCGGCATTAGAACGGAAAATGAAAAAACTATTAAAAGACTTTCATGAAGTTTCAAATGTAGAGTTTGAACACTTATATGATGTAAGCGTTTTTTTTGAAAATTTTAATTTCCTAAAGCAAACCAAAATTGCTGAATTAGCCGGGATTAATCCAAGCTTGCTCCGGCAGTATGCTTCAGGTATTAAACATCCTTCACCTGAACAGGCAAAAAAAATTGAAGTGGCCATTCACCAATTAGCTAAGGATATGGAAGCCGTCTCTCTTTATGCTGAATAAAAAATTGAAAGGTTTCAATGGTTAAAATAATTCCTAAAATTTAAATTTTTGTACCTTATCCGTACCTAAAAGAATGAAAGCCTTTACTGCATTGGTTTAGTATATTTTGTATCGGAAAATAAATACTACAAAACAACCATTTTCCAAATATTGCAATAGTAAGAACGTTTGTAATGTTAAGGCAGTTTTATTCAACAAAGAATTAGCTGCAAATCTTGCTAAGATTGATCGCAAATAAAAAAAGTAATTTAAAGACGTGTATGATGTTCTTAATTAAATTATCTGATGAATGAAAAGCAGAAACAAACCGAATTTAATGATAGGGTAAGATCGGATTTAAAATATAATTGATAAACTATTTATTTGATTTATAAAGCATAAAAGGCGATGACAAAAAAGGAAGTTTGATACCAAGCCGTCATTTCTTTTTTTTTAAGCCGGGGAAATAATCCTCATCCATTTCAATAAATCTATTCAGCCTATACCTCTCATCTCTGGATCCCATCATTACTCTCATTTTGTGCATCATAAGCCAAATGGACTCATAGCAGGTTGTGGCCGACGAAATCTTAAACCCAATATTGAAAGTGGTAAATAATGTGGTGATTCAAATTACTGCCTTTTCGAAGATGAGGCCAATACCCGCCATTTCCATTTTTTTTAAAGCTGTCTCTTCATCTTTTTCATTCGCGGCAACTGCGGCCGTGCCATCTACAACGACAAAGGTCGTAAAGCCTGATTTTAGTGCATCCATTGCGGTTGCACTTACACAATATTCAGTAGCGATGCCACATACATAAACAGTATTTACTTTATTTTTTGTAAGCCACTGATTGAGGTCAATATTGGTCGCTTCGAAAGCGCTGTATCCATCATCACTGTTACCGGTTCCTTTTAATGCCACTTCATTTATTTTTCGTTGATCAAGTTCAGTTGGAAATGCAGCTCCGGAAGTCGCCCTTACACAGTGAACCGGCCATTTTTCAAAATGAACTGTTTGGGCCGGATGCCAGTCTTTTGATGCAACTATGATATTAAACTTATTAATTAACTTGTTAATTACCGGAATGATTTTTTTGCCTTTAGCCGCTGGCAATGCACCTCCCGGACAGAAATCATTTTGTACATCTACTATTATGAGCGCTTTTGACATTTTAAATTATGGTTTATTTAAAGGTACAAAAGATGCTTTCAATTAGAATTAATTGTGAAAGAGATTTTTTTTATTTAAAAAGGACGGATGTCCTTTAAAACTCCGTTAATCTATAAAAAATATTATTGTCCTGATTTCCATATATTATTTCCCCGGTTAATGTCTGGTAATTGAAATTCAGGGTCTATGATTACAGAAGCAATCCGGGAAGTAGAATTGTATTTGAAAGTCCATTCTCCGCCACGTTGCCAAATTTCCACAGGTAATTTCATTTCATTCACATTGCCATTTTGTTCAGTTATTTTTATAGTAACGGGTAATGCCATTTTCCCCATATTTTCAATAGTGATGTAGGAACCTTCCGCCGGTTTATCGTTTACATAATCAACTCCTTTAACTGATTGGTCAAGCAGCCATGTTTCAAAAAACCATTCTTTCCAAAACCAGTTAAGGTCTTCACCGGCAGCATCATTCATCGTACGAAAAAAATCATTCGGCTGTGGATGTTTAAAAGCCCATCTTTTTATGTAAGTTTTGAATGCATAATCAAACCTGTTTGCACCTATCACTTGATTGCGTAGAATATTTAATGCAGTCGATGTTTTATAATAGTACAATCCGTAATCATCCAAACTCATCGCTTCAGGCGGTGTCATCAAAGGATCTTCACTATTTTTCATTTTCATTGCCATACCTAAAACACTGCTGTTTGTGGTATCTCCATATTCGCCATTGTGAAACCAGTTGGATGCGTAGCCGTTGATAAAAGTATTCAATCCTTCGTCCATCCACATATATCGTCTTTCATTACTTCCTACAATCATCGGAAACCAGTTATGGCCTATTTCATGAGTTACGTCATGCCACAGATCGCCATCTTTTATGTCGTATTTGCAAAATATAATTCCCGGATACTCCATTCCCAAAGCAACGCCGGCTACTACCACTGCTGAGTTCCATGGATATTCAAAATAATCTTTGGAATAAAATTCGATGCTTTGTTTTAAATATTGCACACTTCGGCTGTAACCATCAAAGCCTTTGCTTTCTACCGGATATACTGCCATTGAAATGCCTTTTCTCCCTGAAGGAAAATTAATTTTTGCAGCATCCCATATAAATGCTTTTGAAGCGCTCCACGATACGTCTCGTGAATTTTTCATTTTAAAATGCCATGTCAAAGTGGGCTTTTGAGAAAAAGCTTTTGAGAATAAACCAATTTCACTTTCATTAATAATATGAACGGTACTGTCACTTTTTCGTGCTTCATTCAGTCTTTCTATTTCGGTTGGAGTCAGCACTTGTTCTGGGTTTTGCAGATCTCCTGAACCCGCAACAACCATATCGGATGGTGCGGTAATATAATAGTCAAAGTTTCCGTAATCGCAATAAAATTCACCCAAACCCATGTAGGGAAGTGTATTCCATCCTTTTACAGCATCATATACGCACATACGTGGGTACCATTGTGCCAATTGGTAAATCACTCCGTTCTTTGTATTTAACCTGCCCATACGGTCAGCGCCATATTGTGGAATTGAAAAAGAATAATCTACATTTACCGTCATTTTATCACCATTAGGTTTCATTGGAAATGGAAGGCGCAATTGCATGCGTGTGTCAGTAATTACGGGGGTTATTTTGTAATCCTTTCCTTTGTATAACAGTGATACATATTCGATTTTATAACCTCCTTTTGTATATCCCCGCACATCAAAACGATCGCCGCTTACCAAAGTGGTAGCCGCACCACGAGAGTCAGGGTTAAATAAATTCTGATCTAACTGGAGCCATAAATAATTTAAAGTATCAGGGCTTTTATTAGTATAGTTTATTGAAACGTTTCCTTTCAAAATAGTATCTTTCTCGTCTAATGTAGCATGGATGATATAATCAACTGTATTTTGCCAATACTTCGGTCCCGGCGCACCGTTTGCGCTTCTGTATTCAGTGCCATCTTGTGTAAAAAACGAAGGATCAAATACTTCATTATGATTGTAAATTGATTTGGCATCTTGTGCGAAAGTATTTTGCGAATTGGCTGAAGTTATTATCAGTGCGGCACATAAGTAAATAATCCGTTTCATAATTTTCTTTTTTATGGTTTTATCTGGTTCTTCGATAAATATAGTGAAATAGGATTTTCAGTTTCTCTAATAAAAACTGCTTTAAGCTTAGTAGAAAAGTTATGAAATTCAGATTTGAACCTTATTACTGACAAGCCTATCATAATAAGGCGATAAGGTTTCGGTAAACTATATATCTGAATTTTCTACTAAGGTTAACAACCCAAAAACCGGGTTTCACTAAATCTACCAAAGAACCTATTTTTAAAAAAATGGAAAAAATTTGATTAGAACGGCGCGAAATTAATTTAAAGTAGTGTTTTTAAAATGTTAAGTTGAAAGTGAGATTTTTCACTTCAACTCACACAGGCACTTTTAGCTCTAAAAAGGCAGATGATGAACTATAAATACTTATATTGCTCTTCAATTACTTCTATTATGAAAAAATCAATCTTTTATGTTTTCTGCTTCGCAGTTGTAAATCTTATTTCGTGTACTGCCACAAGAAAGAGTTCAGTTACGGGAAAAAATGATGGTAAAATCGAGGTAACTTTTGTGCAGGTAAATGATGTGTATGAGATAGCGCCCTTAGAAGGTGGAAAAATTGGCGGCATGGCACGGGTGGCTACGTTGAAGAAGGAATTTCTGAAAAAGAATCCAAATACTTTTTTGATAATGGCCGGAGATTTTGTGAGCCCGTCTGTCTATAATAGTTTAAAATATGAAGGGAGGAGAATTCGTGGCAAACAAATGATTGAGGCTATGAATGTAGCCGGAACAGACTTAGCGGTTTTTGGTAATCATGAATTTGATATCAATGAAGATGAATTGCAGGATAGGATCAATGAATCGAATTTTAAGTGGATATCATCCAATACATTTCATAAAACAAAAGAAGGTATTTCTCCATTTGTAAAAGTTACTTCTTCGGGAAGTGAACCCATACCTGAAACCTATATCATATCTGTAAAAGATGCGGATGGCACTACTGCAAAAATTGGTTTTATTGGATTGACGATTCCTTTTAATAAAGCGGATTATGTCAGTTATACAGATCCATTGACCGCCGCGGAAACTATGTATAACCGCATTAAAGATTCCTGCGATGCGGTCGTGGCCATTACACACCAGTTAGTACAGGACGACAGTTTACTCGCTGTAAAAATACCTGGTTTGGCGATGATACTTGGAGGTCATGAGCACGATATGCGTTTTAAGAAAGTGGGTAATGTATTTATTACAAAAGCACATTCCAATGCACGGTCAGCTTACATTGTAGATTTGGATATCAATAAAAAGGACCATTCAATAAAAGTATTTCCTGAACTGAAAATGATTGATACCACGGTTGCTATAGATTCTGCCACAAATGTAGTAGTGAAAAAGTGGATGAATATAGCGGAAGAGAATTACGCCTCCATTGGGTTCGATGCAAAAAAAGTAGTCATGCAATCTGGAGATCCATTGGATGGGAGAGAAGTTGAAATTAGAAAAGGGCCTACTAATTTAACGAAAATGATTGTAGCTGCTATGCAGGAAGCTGCACCTGATGCTGACATGGTAATTTTTAATTCGGGCTCCATTCGCGTTGATGATATTATCCAGGCGCCTGTTTTGCAATACGACATTATAAGAAGCCTGCCCTACGGTGGGCCTATAGTGGAAGTGGATATGAAGGGAAGTTTGCTTATGCAAACGCTGGAAGCAGGACGTAACAATGTAGGTCTTGGCGGGTTTTTACAATACTCTCCGTATGTGTTATATAGTTCGAAAACCAGTAACTGGACTTTAAAAAATCAAACTATTGATTCTGCTAAAATTTATAAAGTTGCTCTGTTGGATTTTTTAATGACTGGTGGAGAAGCTAATATGGGATTTCTCACCAAAGACAACCCGGGTGTCATAAAGGTGTATCCAATGTCCGCAGATACGTCTGATCCGAGGTATGACATACGATTGGCGATAGTGAATTATTTGGAAAAGAAGAAGTGATTTATATTGATTAATTCATTATTGTTCCCTTATTTTATTTTCTGTTTTACACCTAAAAAAAAGTGTAGAGGTAGGTTTAACTTTATTTTACCGTGAAAGGAAATTGAAGGTTTATGGATTTTCGCTTCGAAAAAAATCAGTTCATTAATGCCATTATTTCATTTTTTTGCTTAATAGCGGTTTGATATCCGACTTCAAAAATCTGGTCAGCTCGTTTAGTGTCAAACATTCCAAAGCCGAATAAAGTGGGTTCTATAAATAAATCGCAATTGTGCGCTTTTGAATAAACGGAATTGGCAATAGACATGTGATAACATCTTTCCATGATTGCGAACCTGGAAAATTTAATTTGGGGCGAAGAAAACTCCTGCAATTTATTCACATGCGAACCAATTATTTTATCGCAAATACCCATCAAAGGCTCGATAGGAAAATTATTAAGTAAGCCACCATCAACAAGCCTTTTACTGCCCAGTTCGGCGGCACTGAAAATAATTGGAACGGATGATGACGCTTCAAGGCAGGGAATCAACGCACCTTCAGAAAAAAAAACAGTTTTGTTTTGAATAAAATCAGTAGCGTTTACAAACAGTGGAATGCGTAAACCTTCAAAAGAATTATGCGAGATATTTTCGAGCAGCAGTTTGTGAATAAATTCTTTTGAAAACAGGCCGCCTCTCCGCCATAATAGTTTTGAAAAGCCAAAATTAATATTGCTTTTGCCGATGGCAAGGATCTCTTCAGGAGATTTTCCGGCTGCATACATGGCACCAATAATGGCGCCGGCGCTTACTCCTGATATAGCGCAAGGTTTTACGCCAAGTTCATCCAGCGCTTTTAGTAAGCCGAGATGGGCAATTCCTCTTATTCCTCCTCCGCTTAATACCAGGCCAATGTTACTCATAGTTTTTTAAAACGTTTAGATTCAAAAGGTAAATGAAAATGTTATAATCGTTGCATCGTTATTGTGGTTAACATTATAATGTTGAATTGATGAAGTGCAGCGCTATGTTTTTATTTGGTTATTGAATTATTGATACTTCATAATATCCGGCTATATGTTCACTTTCCGGAAAATTATAGTTCATTCATAAAAATAGGAAGTTAACTTTTTGGTGACAATGGTAAAGTTAAAAACATTCAAATTGGTTATACAGTTAATCTTTAGTTTGCAAGAACTGATTCAATTTTAGCATAGATCTCTTCGAGTCCAAAAGGCTTTTCGAGATAAGCGTCTGCGCCATAACTTTTATAATCCTCGAGTGCCTGAGTGGCTGCTGAAAAAAGAATAATTTTCAATAACCGGTTTTCGGTGGATGTTTTTAAATCTTTACAAAGCTCCCTTCCATCTAATCCTGATAAATAAATGTCTAATATCAGGACATCAGGGTTAAATTCTGTTATATTTTCATTTATGTTTCTGGCATCAAAAACTGTTTTGACAATATATTTTTTAATTTCCAGGAACATTTTCATTCCTTCCAGAATATCTTTGGAATCATCTACAATCAGAATTTTCGCTTGGGGCATATTTAAAATTAAAGCAAAGAATTGAGTTTCGCAAGAAAACACCTTGCAAATATGAGCGTTTCTAAATATTCTTTTTTAAACAGGCATTTTTTAATACTGGTTGAATACGATTTTTCGTTTGTTTTATATGATTTCAAGGAAGCTCATAATAAATTTGCAAAACTCAGACGAAATAAATATAGAAACACATTATGGATTCTACACTTCTTTCTTTACAGCATGTAAATATTGGTTATCCTGGAAAAGCACCATTTCAAGACATCAGTTTTGAAATAAAAAACGGCCAGCACTGGGCATTTATTAACGAAGGAAGCCTTTTAGCCGACGCATTAATAGATGCACTTGCCGACAAAGCAATTGTCTCCAAAGGAATAATATCTTTTAATTTTCCCGGAAAATATGTTAGTGAAAAAATACAGGATCATATCCATAGCAGTCCACAACTTTTGATTGGCTTTTTATCGTTGCGGCATCATTTCATCCCTGTTTCAGGTATGGATGGTTCTTATTATCAGCAACGATATAATTCGCAGGATTCAGAAAGTTCGTTAACTGTAAAGCAATATTTATCTGCAGTTAGACCCTCTTCTAATCATAGTTTAGGAAACCGTGAGCAAATAATGAAAGTACTGCGCGTAAAGCATTTGAGCGACGAACATTTGATCAAATTATCAAATGGTGAAACGAGGCGTGTGCTTATTGCGGCTTTATTACTTCGCAGCCCGGTAATGCTTTTATTGGATCATCCTTTTACAGGCCTTGATACCCAATCGCGCGCAGAATTAAAAAGTATAATTAATAAAATAAGCAATTCGGGAACAACCATTGTGATATCAACCTCCACGCATGAATTACCAGATTGCATCACTCATATAGCCGTTTTTAATAAAGAGGATAAAATTGAAAATTTTTCTAAAAAGGATTTTAATCCTGAAGAAAATGCTACTTTAAAAGAAGTAAATAAGAGTGCTTTAAAAGTACTTTTAAAAGAAGATCATTATGCGGATTATGAAAAGATAGTAAGCATGAAAAATGTAACTCTAAAATTTGATGGCAAAATAATTCTTGATAAAATAAACTGGACTATCAGGCAAGGAGAAAGATGGTCTCTGTCAGGACCGAACGGTTCCGGAAAAACGAGTTTGCTTAGCTTGATAAATGGCGATAATCCGCAGGCATTCGCCAACGATATAATTCTTTTCGACCGCAAAAGAGGAAGTGGTGAAAGTATCTGGGATATTAAAAATAAAATAGGCTTTTTTTCACCTGAGATGTTTCAATATTTTCCTATGGAAACCTCCTGCCTTCATGCGGTTGAATCCGGTTTTTATGATACTATGGGATTGTTTCGCCAGTCCAATCCTTCATTGGCATCTAAATCTTTCCTTTGGATGGAGATTATGGGAATCGGTCACCTTTCACAAAAATTATTACGCAATGTAAATGCAGGCGAGCAGCGTTTTTGCCTGCTGGCAAGGGCATTAGTGAAAAATCCTACGCTTTTGATATTTGATGAGCCGTGTCAGGGATTGAATGATTATGATCAATTATTTTTTAAAAAATTACTGGAATATATTTGTGAAATTAGCAATGTAACTATGATATATGTAACTCATTATGAAAATGAAATTCCATTTTGTGTAAATCGTTTTTTAAAATTGGATAAAGGTGAAATAGTGGATTGAAAAGAATTGATTTTTTTATTGTGTAGATATTCCTCGCATTTTTTGAATTTGCCGTTTATGAGCTTTCGACATGTTTTAATATAAAGCAAATAGTTAGTTTATTAAAAAAGCTGCCCTTTCAGGCAGCCCGTTATCCAAAATTCAAAAACTGATTATCCATTCAGATTGTAATACCTCACTGATCAGTAAACAAAGATTTGTTTACGCTATCCATCATGCGGCAAGGATTTAAAAAATATTTTTTTTAGGAAATAGAATGAGATTAGGTGTGATTAAATTGGATTTCATAGGTAAAAAATAAGTTGTGGTTAGCAACGGCCTTAGCAATTATAAAACGGAAAACAGGAGGAAATATTTTATTTACATGAAAAATCGAGTAGAGATAACGATTAGTGAGTAAACCTACTGTTGTTTTTACTATAGTAGTGTAACGATCATACAATTGGATTATGAATGCTTATTATCAATAATTATTTTTATTTAAAAAGCAAGGCCACTCCGAATGCAGCGCTGGCAGCAAGCGCACCTATCAACATTACTTTTAAGGCGCCTGATAAAACAGGTACGCCGGTCATTTTACTTTTAAAATATCCAAATATAAAAAGGCAAATTAAAGTAGCGATTACAGAGAATTTTAAAGCTTCTCTTGAATCGTCAATAAAGAAATATGGGCTTAATGGAATGATGCCTCCTACAGCATAGGAAATACCAATATTCATGGCGCTTTTGGTGGCTCTTTTAGGATCTGGTTTGTCAAGTCCCAATTCAAACTTCATCATAAAATTTACCCATTGTTTTTTGTCTTTGGCAATTTCTTCCGTCGCTTTTACTTGTAACTCTTCACTCAAGCCAATACCTTCGAAAAATTCTTTTACTTCCTTTTTTTCCATTTCCGGTAAACGATCTACCTCCTCATATTCTCTCTTTAATTCACTACTATAATGGTCTTGCTCTGTTTTACCTGCCAGAAAACCTCCTAAACCCATTGCAATACTTCCTGCTACTATTTCTGCAATTCCGGCAATTACTATAATGGAACTATTGGCGACAGCGCCGGTTAACCCGGCAGCCAACGCAAAGGGCACAGTGAGGCCATCGCTCATTCCAATTACCACATCTCTTAAAACATCGGAGCTTTGCAAATGTTCTTCTTGATGAATATGATCGGGCATGTGAAATAAGAAATATTAGTTAAAAAATATTATGGGGTAAAGTGAATTCAACATTCGAAATTAACTCATAACCACTTCAATGATTAATTTTAAAAAACAGCAAAAGTAAAAGATGATAATACAATCCCGCTAAATAACAATTGCTTATTTATGAGATATCCTGTAAATAGCTCCTGCATAATCATCACTGACCAGCAACGATCCATCTTTTAAAAATTGAACATCCACGGGACGGCCATTTACGTCTCTTACATTTTGTAACCAGCCTTCTGCAAATACCTCCGGATCTTTTGCATTTCCATTAGCATCCATCTTTACAACTGCAACTCTATACCCGATCGGTATGCTACGGTTCCAGCTTCCGTGCTCAGCAATAAATATCGCATTATTATATTCTGCCGGAAATTTATTTTCTTTATTAAAACGCATTCCGAGTGAAGCTACATGCGCTCCTAATAATTTTGTTGGCGGTGTAAAATCGGCGCAATTTTTTCCCTTCCCAAATTCGGGATCGGGAATATTTCCCTGGTGGCAATAAGGGTAACCGAAATGCATTCCTTCTTTTGGGGCTGTATTAAGCTCATCATTGGGAATATCATCGCCCATGTTATCGCGCCCGTTATCGGTAAACCAAATTTCTTTTGTTGATGGATTCCAATCAAATCCAACCGTGTTTCTTATTCCCTTTGCAAAAATCTCAAATCCTGTTCCATCAGAATTCATGCGGGTTAAGGATGCGTAAGGAGGTTTTGGATCGCATATATTGCAAGGCGCCCCAACTGGAATGTATAATTTTCCATCAGGCCCAAAAGCAATAAATTTCCAGCCATGATGCTCGTCTGTAGGAAACTTATCATAAACAACAACTGGCTTTGAAGGATTAGAAAGAATGGACTCAATATTATCCATTCTGTAAATAGTGGAAATAGTTCCTATATATAAGCTTCCGTCTTTAAATGCCACACCGTTCGGGGCATTTAATCCGCTTGCTATTTCATACACTTTATCTGCTTTTCCGTTATGGTCTTTATCCGGCACAGCATATACTTTGCTTTTGTTTGTACCTACGAATAACGTGCCGTCAGGAGAAACGCACATGCTTCTTGCATTTTCTATTTCGGCATACACCTGAATTTTAAAACCCTCCGGCAATTTTATTTTATCAAGGTGGTATTTTTTAAAGAGAGGGTCATTATTATTAACCTCAACCTGGTTGCTGTCATTTGTATAAACTTC
>JBDTEK010000046.1:0-6045 GCA_039922575.1 Ginsengibacter sp. | reverse complement strand
ATTCATTTTTCATTAGATCGCTAAAAGTTTGCTCTTTACTTTTTAAATAGTTTCTTTTATTTCCTCAATTAATATTACAATTTATGAAGAAGATTCTTTTTCCAATTTTATCACTTTCAGCGGTATTGCTTTTATTAAGCATTGCTGGCTGCAAGCCAAAAAACGCGGGCGATGCGACCGGATCAGACGCTGCCGCAAGGGTTTACGTTCCTCCGGGAAAGTATGACGAATTATACAATTTCGTTTCTGGCGGTTTCAGCGGCCAGGTAAGCGTTTACGGAATTCCCTCTGGCCGGTTACTCCGTGTAATTCCTGTATTTTCACTCGATCCACAGGATGGCTGGGGCTATAGCGAAGAAACCAAACCAATGTTGAATACTTCACATGGAGAAGTGCCCTGGGACGATCAGCATCACCTTGAACTTTCACAGACAAATGGCGAAATTGATGGGCGTTGGTTATTTGCGAATGCCAACAATACACCACGCATAGCCCGCATTGATCTTAAAACTTTTCACACTGCAGAAGTCATTGAAATACCCAACAGTGCCGGAAATCATTCCTCGCCGTTCATTACTGAAAATACAGAATATGTAGTAGCTGGTACACGATTCAGTGTTCCGATGGATGATCAAAACGGTGATGTTCCCATTGATACTTACAAGAAAAATTTTAAAGGCACTATTAGTTTTATCAGTGTAGATCCAAAGGATGGTGAAATGAAACTTGCTTTTCAGCTTTTATTACCTGGTATGGATTTCGATTTAAGTCATAGTGGTAAAGGACCAAGCAGCGGATGGTTTTTCTTCACCTGCTATAATTCGGAGCAGGCACACACTTTATTGGAAGTGAATGCATCAAAATTTGACAAAGATTATATCCTTGCTGTAAACTGGAAAAAAGCAGCAGAGTATATAAAAGAAGGAAAAGGAAGAAAACAAACCGTAAAATATGCACATAATATTTACGATCAGTCCACTCATACCGGTACTTCAAAAATGGAAACAGAAACCACAATTCTGGATGTAAAAGATTTCCCGGATATCGTTTACATGATTCCTTGCCCTAAATCACCACATGGTTGCGATGTAGATCCTACAGGTGAATACATCGTAGGAAGCGGTAAGCTTGCAGCCCTGATACCGGTATTTGCTTTCAGTAAAATTCAACAGGCCATTGCTAACAAAACCTTTGATGGAACTTATGAAGGAATCCCTGTAATCAAATATGAAGCAGCTTTACATGGTGAAGTGAAAAAACCAGGCTTAGGTCCATTGCATACAGAGTTTGACGGCAAAGGAAATGCATATACCACTATGTTTATTTCATCAGAAATTGTAAAATGGAGCCTCAAAGATTTAAAGGTATTGGACAGGCACCCATCTTATTATTCTCCGGGACATCTTATGATTCCTGGCGGCGATACTAAAAAACCTTACGGGAAATATTTAATATCCTATAATAAAATTACCAAAGACAGGTATTTACCAACAGGACCGGAACTTGCACAAGCGACTCAACTATTTGATATCTCCGGGGATAAGATGAAATTGTTGTCTGACTATCCGAGTATTGGGGAACCCCATTATGGGCAAGCTGCTCCGGCAGAATTGATCTCTAAGAATTCTTTGAAAATATACAAGTTAGAAGATAATAAACATCCGTATGTAACTATGGGAGAAAAAAATTCCAAAGTAGTTCGTAAAGGAACCAGGGTTGATGTTTATATGACTATGATACGCTCTCACTTTTCACCAGATAACATAGAAGGTGTAAAAGTGGGTGATGAGGTTTATTTCCATCTCACCAACCTGGAGCAGGATTGGGATGTACCACATGGCTTCGCAGTGAAAGGAATAAACAATGCAGAGTTACTGGTATTACCTGGTGAAACACAAACCTTGAAATGGATACCTGACAGAGCAGGTATTTATCCTTTCTATTGTACAGATTTCTGTAGTGCACTACACCAGGAAATGCAGGGATATTTAAGAGTTTCTCCAAAAGGCTCGAATGTTCCTATATCCTTTAGTCTTGGAAAAAACTCTGATGCTGCAGATTCTCTCTTGAAAAAATAAATTTATAAAAACAAACAGGCCGTTTGCGGCCTGTTTGTTTCTAATTCACAGATTACTTTCATTACTCATAAAAATATTTCAAAAATGAAACCTCTCGTCAGATTATTTTCAATAATGATGATTCCGTTAATGATTTCATGTAACCAGGGAGCAACTACCAACAAAGATGCTACCTCCACGACTACTGATGCCGCAACAGTTGCAGGTGGACAGGAAAATGTAAAGGATACCACTTCAGCTAAAGATGTGGTAAAAGTAGCGATGAGTTCACCAGATTTTACAACACTTGTTGCTGCGTTAAAACAAGCAGATCTGGTAACTTCTCTTTCAAATGCAGGGCCGTTCACTGTATTTGCACCCACCAATGAAGCTTTTAATAAATTACCTGCAGGTACAGTGGCAGGATTAATGAAAGATAATAAAAAAGAGGATTTGCAGAATATTCTCCAATATCATGTATTTATGTCTGCATTAAAACCGGAATCTTTTACAGACGGACAAACACTGGGAATGGTAAACGGAGATAATTTAACAGTAACAGTAAAAGACGGAAAAACGATTTTGAATAATTCATCTACTATTATTGGAACAGTTCCTGCATCCAACGGAGTGATCTATGTGATAGATGGTGTGCTGCTGCCTCCGGCAAAAAAATAATAAAAATAACCGTAGAATTTCTATTAATTGGAAGCTTCCTATCAGAGTTCCCGGCTCCCTTCTTTTAAATTTTAGATCATGAAAGATATTAAATTAACAAAACTTGCAAGAATTATCACCTTTTTTTGTGGCGTTGCGCTACTCATAGTTCTGGTTGTACCTCTTTGGCAAATACAGTTTAATGCACCTCAATACCCTGAGGGATTGATACTGAAAATGCATCCTCACAAATTAGCAGGTAATGTTGATATTATCAACGGGCTAAACCATTATATCGGAATGAAAACTTTGCATACGAATGATTTCGTAGAGTTTACTGTTCTTCCCTATATCATCGGTTTCTTCGCTGCAATGTGTTTCCTCGTTGCGCTTCTTAACAAAAGAAAATGGCTTCCGTTTCTTTTTTCTGCGTTTTTGCTTTTCGGGATAATAGCTATGATAGATTTCTGGAGATGGGAATTTAATTATGGACACGAACTAGACCCTAACGCCGCGATACAAATTCCTGGAATGGCCTATCAGCCGCCATTAATAGGATATAAACAATTATTGAATTTTGGAGTTTATTCTATTCCTGATATCGGAGGATGGATTTTTATTGGCGTAGGTTTATCTTTATTAACTGCTGTAATTTTTCAATTTAAACGCAAAAAAAATCAGGTTATGACTACCATAAATAAAGTCGTTGCGGCACTTTCATTATTTTTAATGTTTGCATTCATATCCTGCAACACAGGGCCACAGCCAATTAAACTTGGAGCAGATGCTTGTAGCTTTTGTAAAATGAGCATTGCCGACAACCGCTTTGGTGCAGAAATAATTACTAAAAAAGGAAAGATTTACAAGTTTGATGATATGCATTGCGTCCTCGGATTTATGAAAGCGAATACCATTAATAATAGTGACATTAAAGAAACCTGGCTTGTAAATTTCGATGAGCCGCATAATTTTATTGATGCAAAAAAAGCCTTTCTTTTAAAAAGCAATGAACTGCATTCGCCCATGGGAGGCAATGTTGCCAGTTTTGATAATGTAAATAAGTTGAAGGAATCCATGAAAAACATTAAAGGAGAAACCATTACCTGGGTTGCTTTGGTAAACGAAAAATAATGCAGAAGATCCTAAATATAATATGCCTATTCCTGTTTCTTTTCGCTGCAATATCTGTGGAAGGAAAAACGATTCTTGTTGGAAAAAACAGGCAATTTCAAACCATACAAAAAGCGGTTGATATTGCTGAGAACGGAGATACTATTTTAGTCGATGCGGGAGTTTATAAAGAAGGTGGCATCATTATTCAGAAATCAATTGTATTAAAAGGAGTCAATTTTCCGGTACTTGATGGCGAAGGGAAATATGGGATTATTTCTATAAAAACCAGTAATGCAACAATTGATGGTTTTAAATTACAACATACCGGAAGGTCGGATATAAAAGACATTGGAGCTATAATGGTTTTCGATAGTTATCACATTTCTGTGATCAATAATATTTTAGATGACACCAATTTTGGTATTTATGTTCAAAACAGTAAAAGTTGCACGATAAAAAATAATTCATTGAGGGCTTATGGAAAAGAAGAAGTACAAAGTGGAAATGGCATTAATTGCTGGCGCTCCGACAGCCTGCTTATTATCGGCAATAAAATAACCGGGCACCGTGATGGGCTTTATTTTGAATTCGTAACCAATTCCTTAATATGGAGAAACATCAGCATCAAAAATGTACGCTACGGAATACATTTTATGTTCTCGCATCATGATACTTATATCGGAAACGTATTTGAAGAAAATGCATCTGGAGTAGCAGTGATGTACACCCATTTTATTCACATGTATAATAATTATTTTCTGAATAACTGGGGCGGTGCGGCGTACGGAATTTTATTAAAGGAAATTACCGACAGCGATATTTCAGGAAATCATTTTAATAAAAATACTGTCGGTATTGAAATGGAAGGTTGCAGCAGGATCAATTTATATAAAAATTCTTTTTCTAATAACGGATGGGCAGTAAAGATCTCAGCGAGTAGCGACAACAACGCTTTCTATAAAAATAATTTTACAGGAAACACTTTCGACATCGGCACCAATGGCTCACTCGTGCTCAATACTTTTAATGGAAATTTTTGGGATAAATATGAAGGCTATGATATAAACCGTGATAACATTGGAGATATACCTTATCATCCTGTAAGCTTGTATTCAATGATTATAGACAGCAATCCGGCTGCCCTTATGCTTTTCAGAAGCCTGATTGTTTCCTTATTGGATAAAAGTGAAAAAATATTACCCGGAATAACGCCCGAACAATTAAAAGATGAAACACCTCTAATGAGACCATTACCACTATGATTACAGCAAAAAATATTACCAAAAAATTCGGAAAATTAAAAGCATTGGACAATGTATCCGTTACATTTTCTAAAGGAGAATGCATTGCTTTGCTGGGACCTAATGGTTGTGGAAAAACAACATTAATAAAATCGTTGTTGGGAATGGTAGTACCAGACAGCGGTACTATTCATTTTAATGGGGAACTCATTACTAACAAATGGATGTACCGCAGCCAGATTGGTTACATGCCACAGATTGGTCGCTATCCTGAGAATATGACGATCGCCCAAATTATTGAAATGATGAAAGACATCAGAAAAGGAAGTAATAAAAAACCTGACGAAGAACTCGTTAAAAGTTTTGGCTTGAAAAATATATTGCAAAAAAAGATGCGTACACTTTCTGGCGGCACTACTCAGAAAGTGAGCGGGTCGTTGGCTTTCATGTTTGATCCTGAAGTTTTAATTCTTGACGAACCCACTGCGGGGCTTGATCCTCTTTCGTCAGAAAAGCTAAAACAAAAAATAATTAAAGAAAAACAGAATGGCAAATTGATTCTCATCACTTCGCACATATTGAGCGAACTCGACGACTTAATAACCGAAGTATTTTATATGCAGGAAGGAAAGTTACTGTTCCATAAAAAACTTTCTGCGCTTAGAGAAGAAACCGGAGAAGAAAAATTATCTAAAGCAATTGCAAAAATAATGTTCGCACAAGAAGCATAAGTATGAAAAAACTACTAAAATATGTGATCGTTGATATTATCCAGAATAAAATTGTGTTGATCTATACCGTTTTATTACTTGTAATATCTCTCAGTGTTTTTAACCTTGAAAATAATCCCGCTAAAGGATTACTCAGTTTATTAAATATTATTCTGATCATCGTTCCATTGATCTGCATTATTTTTTCTACCATTTATATTTATAATAGTTCAGAATTTATAGAACTGTTAGTAAGCCAGCCATTAA
>JBDTEK010000045.1:0-7162 GCA_039922575.1 Ginsengibacter sp. | reverse complement strand
TGATAAAAACTTTACGCTGCTACATGGAAGTGAAGAGGCTGTCAGAACACTTTCTGTTTTGCTGAATGTGCAGTTTGAAAAGGATGCAGAAGGTAATTTCTCTCACAGTAATATTATTTCTGTTCTTGATAAGGATGGTACTCTTCGTTTTCAAAAGGAAGGCCTCGATGCAGATCATGCGGAAACAGTCAGCACTATTAAGCAGTTGTTAAATTGAATAATTATCTGATTAAATTTTCCTTTTATACTGCGAAATGGATAAAACCGTAAATTGATTGGGCCTTAAGAAGAATTGATTTATTTAGGTTGATTAGAGGTTAATAAATTTATAAAGTGGTTCTATTAATGTTACAGATCTCTACTTAGGTTGGGGAAGAGGATTAAAACACTTTTTAAGAACTTTTAAAAAACGTGATTTCAAACAGCTTTTTCTCACCTGGCCTTTAATATGTTTCTTACACAAAGAGAATAGGTATGGAGTTTTCTTTAACCCTTAGTAGAAATTGTACTAATTTATTTTTTCAATCTTATTAGATTAATTCCTTTTTTTCCCATTAGTTTTGAGCAGGTTAAATACTTAAAATTATTATTTTTCATTTTACCGTTGCAAGCGGAAAAGAGTAGATCATTTAATTTGAAAAAATCACTAAATTAACCTTTGTTAACTATAAAAGAGAATTAGCCGTAGACGAGAATTTCTGAAAAATTCTGTAAATTACAAATTCATTTTAATCTTGAATATATTAATACCAGTACATGTTTTCAAAAACTGCGGAGTACGCTTTAAGAGCAACCATTTTTATAGCGCAAAAAGGTACTATTGACAATAAGCTTGGTATTGACGAAATTTCAAAAGCGATAGATTCACCCAAATCATTTACTGCAAAGATTCTGCAGATGCTTACAAAAGAAAGTAAGATCGTAAGCTCATCACGAGGCCCCCACGGAGGGTTTTACATGACCAATCAATCAAAGAAATTATCTGCACTCGCTATTCTTGAAGCTGTGCATGAGGACGGGATTTTAAAGAAATGCGTATTAGGATTAATGCAATGTTCAGAAGTCAATCCTTGTCCCATGCATGCAGAATATAAATTGATAAAAGAAGATTTAATAAAATTATTTGAAAAAAAAACGATACAACACATGGCCGACGATACAAGTAAAAACAATATTTTTATCAATAATAAAAGAGGATGAAAAAAATAGCATAATCTTATTTTCTCATAGCATCTATTAATTTCTGGCCTCGCACTAATATTTTTAAACCTCCTCTCCGCAATGAGATCATCCGACGTTTTTTTAAATTGTTATCTATATCTTTTTTATAAGCAGAAATAATGTCTTTGTACGAAAGGATTCCTATAAGATTATTTTCTTTGGAAACTACCGGAAGCAGATCTATGTTTTCTCTCGCCATCATTTCTACAGCGGTTCGCAGGCTGTTATCAGTACTTATAGAGACGCTGTTTCTTTTGATGAGATCGCCAATCAACTTATCAGTTGGTTGGTGATTGCTGAATAAGCTGGAAGAACTGATGATGCCTCTGAATTCGTTATCATTACTCACAATTATAAAATAGTTGCTGTTGTAATCTGCCTCTTTCTCAAGCCAGTTGCGCACTTCACCAATCGTATTGTCTTCACTTAATACCACACCGTTTTCATTTACTACCTGTTGCACAGAAATGGTTTCAAGAATATCGGGCTCATACGAATCAGGAGTTTTCACGCCACGTCTCGTTATTTTTTCCGTCATAATGGTATTTTCCATCAGGAAAAAGGAAACGAAATAGGATGCTGTACATGCTGCCAAAAGAGGTAATAACGCATTAGATTGGCCCGTAACTTCCAGCGCGAAAATAATTGAAGTAAGCAGCGCTCTTGATGCACCGGCAAACATGGCAGACATGCCTACTAATGCGGCAAGCGGCAAAGTAATACCTGAAGAAGGGCAAAAATACAAGATAACACTCGCAATTACTGCTCCTGCAGCGCCGCCTATTGTAAGCAAAGGAGCCAGGGTGCCACCTGACGTGCCGCTTCCCAGCGCTACTGCCCAGGAAATGAATTTAAGAATACATAGCGACAGCATTACTTTTATTGGTAAATCGCCGGATAATATATCCGTAATATTTTCATAACCTACGCCCAATGTTTTGGGAGAGAAATATCCGATAATACCCACCACCAGGCCTCCTATTGCAGGCCACCACATCCAGTGTATAGGTAGTTTTTCAAATCCATCTTCTATGAGATACACAATTTTAGTCACCAAAACGGAGAGCACGCCGGTAATAATTCCCAATCCGCTATACACTAAAAGAGCGGTATTGGATGGTATTTCTATCGGATGCGAAACGGGAAAAACCGGCCCTGACCCAAAAAGGAAATGATGCCCGGCGGCGCCTGTAATACATGCGAGGGCAACAGGTATAATAGCGCGCGGGGAAAACTCAAATAATAATAACTCTATCGCCAGAAAGATTCCGGCAATAGGACTTCCAAAAATGGCGGCCATGCCTGCGGTAGCTCCCGAAGCCAGCAATATTTTCCGCTCATTGTGAGAAATGTTTAATAGTTGACCAAGGGTAGAGCCTAAAGCACCGCCGGTTGCAATGATCGGTCCTTCTGCTCCAAAAGGGCCACCGGTACCTATTGCAATAGCGGAGGAGATGGGTTTGAGATAAGTGATTGTTGGTTTTATTTTACTTTGGTTGGTAAGTATTTGCTCCATTGCTTCAGGTATTCCATGCCCGCGAATGGCTTTGGAACCATACAAGGCCATCAGGCCAACAACTAACCCTCCGGCCGCCGGAATTAAAATTACCCATAACCCTAATGTATTTCCCGCAGGCGTAACGTGGTCAATAGAAGCGTGCCCGTAAAAAGTAAGGTCTGTAATAAGGTAAAGCAAATACATCAAAAACTTTGCAATAAAACTGATGCAAATAGCAATCACTACGGAAAGACAAGCAATAGTTATCAGCCTTTTTTTATTTTGAGTAATCTGCGGTGTTATATTTTCAGCCTCCAGAGTAGGCCTAAGGGAAATTGCTATTGGGATTCCATTATTTAAAATATTCTTTTTAGCCATTCAATTAAAGAAGTTGTCATATAAAAATGTAGCTCGGTAAAATTAATCGCTGAGAGTTTAAAAGCCAAATAGGATTTTGAATTACAAAGCGGAAGATCTTAAATTCGATCCCTTTTCTTAAAGCTATTGCTGGCATTTAAATCCTAAATGCTATATTATGTGAACCTTTGTAAATAACAAGAGAGTAACAATTTTAAAGCAAACTTCTAAAAAAAGAAATCCAAAATATTATTAGCATTTTGAATCCTACAATTTAATCACATCATCATTTTTATCGTAAAAATGAAATTCAGTAAGGTGATAATTGCTATTCGATTTTACTTTTATTTTTTGTTTAAATTTCCAACTCCAGTTTAATCTTTTGGACGGAAATCCTTTAGTAAGATAAGCATAAAGTATTGGGTGCACTTCAATAGTAAGGCCTGTATGCTTTTGCATGATGAGATAGCTCAGGTTCTTTTCAATTTCGTCTTCAATTACCAATGAGGAGGATATTTTTCCGGTTCCTTCGCAACTAGGACACACTTCCATCGTATTGATATTCATTTCAGGCTTCATGCGCTGCCGGGTAATTTGCATCAGGCCAAATTTACTAATGGCCAATACTGCATGTTTCGCCCTATCTGCCCTCATGGATTTTTCCATTTGCTCGGCCAGCTTTTTTTTATTTTCGGGCAATTTCATATCTATAAAGTCCACTACTATTATTCCACCAATATCGCGTAATCTCAATTGACGCGCTATTTCAGCCGCTGCCTCCAGATTAGTTTCAAAAGCATTCTGTTCCTGGTTATTACTTACACTTTTATAGCCACTGTTTACATCAATTACGTGCAGCGCCTCAGTATGCTCTATAATCAGATATGCGCCACTTGGAAGGTTTACCGTTTTGCCAAAAGATGCTTTTACCTGCCGTGTAATTCCATAACTGTCAAAAATGGGTGAACCGTTACTGTGGAAGGAAAGTATATCAGATTTCTCCGGAGCTATTTTTTGAAGATAAGTTTTAGTATCGTTGAAAATGTTTTTATCATTAACCACAATTTTATTAAAATCTTCAGTTAGCAGATCCCTGAGAATACTGTTGGTCTTTCCTTCTTCGCTCATTATTTTACAAGGAGGTACTGCCCCCCGTAAATTCTTTTGGATATTTACCCAGGTATTAATTAAGCCCAGCAAATCTTCGTGTAATTCTGTTGTATGTTTCCCTTCAGCGGCGGTGCGCACAATCACGCCAAAATTTTTCGGCCTTATTGCTTCAATTATTTTCTGCAATCGCTTTCTTTCTTCAGAAGAATGAATTTTGCGTGAAACTGCTAAAATATTATTGAAAGGAGTAATAACAACATATCTTCCGGGAAGTGATAATTCACAACTAAGCCGCGGTCCTTTTGCTGCGATAGGTTCTTTCAATATCTGAACCAAAATATTGGGTTTGCCACTCAAAACCTCTGCTATTTTACCTGTTTTTACTATTTCGGGCTCTACACCAAATGATGAAAAATCAAAACCTGATTCGGATTTATCATTGATAGCGAGTTTCGTAAATTTCAGAATTGATTTTACATAAGGGCTCAAATCGGAGTAATGCAAAAAAGCATCCTTTTCAAATCCTACATCTATGAATGCTGCATTGAGCCCGGGCATTAATTTCTTTACTTTTCCGAGATACAAATCTCCCACACCAAAGCTCGCATCAGCATTTTCACTATGCATTTCTACGAGCTTTTTATCCTCAAGTAAGGCTATTTCCACTGCCTGAGGGGCAGCGTTTATAATAAGTTCCTTGTTCAACTAAAAATCTTTTAATTAATTTCTTAACTCTGCAGAAGGAAAAGGTAAAGGCCGGCGATTACCGGCAAAGGCAAGTAAGTGTAATGAATTACTTCTTTTTATGACGATTCTTTCTTAAACGCTTTTTCCGCTTGTGAGTAGCGATTTTATGGCGTTTTCTTTTTTTACCGCAAGGCATAACTGAGTTTTTAAATTATTTATGAATAAATTGACAAAACAGGTTTTCACCTGTTCTGCCGTTGTTGCCATTTTTTTTACCACTTAATGGCTTTCGTTCAATGCTTTTATCCTTTCATCCACTTCTTTACTATATGCAGGATTGTTTACCAGGTGCTTACTTTGTTCGTACCACTTTACTGCATTTTGTTTGTCCCCTTCTGCTGCATAAGCATCTGCAAGCCAGGAAACTGCTTCAAGATTATGTGAATCAAAAGCAACTACTTTTTTTAATCTTTCAATAGCTTTATCATTTTGGTTTGAAATAACTGCCCCTATTCCAAGTACCAACTGAGCCTGCATATTGTTGGAATCTTTTTTAACTACCTCAAGCAATTGTTGAATGCCTTTCATGGTTTGCTGCGCATCTCCTATCATTCCCTGCCCATAAACATAGCAACTTCCCAAACCAACTTTTAGATCATTATTGTCCGGATCCAATTGCAATGCTTTTTCAAAAAGGGTTGCGGCTGTCTGCGCTTCCCAAACTCTTACGTCCGTTTTTGTCTCTTTTCTCATGTTCTCTAAAATCAAACGGGCTGCAAAGGTGAGGTTTTTTTCCGAATTATCCAATTTGGCTGCTTCGCTTAAATAATAAGCATATGGAACAAATGCGGAAGCTGAATCTTTCCAGAAGCTTGCAAGGATGGAATATTGGTTTTCAGATTGTTTTTTTACATCTCCGCGGCTGATACTATTTTCAATAGTAGTAACATACAAAACCTGTGATGGAGTTAATTTTTCCTTTTCCTGTTTTATTGCTGTTTGGATATTAAATTCAGGAATGGCGGATTGCGCAACAGGTGAAATGGTTGGTTTTTTTGTTTCTGTTTTCCCAAAAATAAGCAAGACAAATAAAAGAATAATACCTGCTCCTGCTAATATGATACGTTTAATCAAATCTTTTGACGGTTTTTTTTTGAACCGGATGCAAAGGTAAGCTATTCAGGTTTTGGACTAATATTCTTCTCTTTTATTTCCTGAACAAATTCTTTGGATGGTTTAAAGGCGGGGATATAATGTTCGGGTATATTGACTGCGACATTCTTTTTAATATTTCTGCCCACTTTAGCAGCCCTTTTTTTTATTATAAAACTCCCAAATCCTCTGATGTAAATATTTTCACCCTCGCCCAGGGTTTTCTTTACTTCTATAAACAGGTTTTCTAAAGATACCAAAACATCCACCTTCGGAATCCCTGTTTTTTCTGCAATACGATTGATAAGATCTGCTTTTCTCATTGTAAACATTTTAATTGAAATAAAAAATCAATTTCTTATTTTATGAGCTTTTCAGGGATATACTACAAATCTAATAATCTTTATTGTAATTTCCTGTTCTAATATTGATTGCACATTTTTTTTTCTTTAATCTTTTCCTTTAAAGAAATTTATTTATCTTTTCCGGGATTACATATATTGTGTCAATAAGCTTCTTACCCCTAAAAAAATCGATACTCTGAATATCCATCTCTTTTTTGTTTCCTCATTACTTAAATGGAATAGGTTTGACAACGCCAGGGAAATGCCATGGAAGGGAGAAAAAGATCCTTATAAAATATGGATAAGTGAGATTGTTCTTCAGCAAACCCGAGTACAGCAAGGGTTGCATTATTATAACCGTTTCATAACCTCTTTTCCTAACGTAAGAAGTTTGGCAATGGCTCCCGAACAAAAAGTATTTAAACTCTGGGAAGGATTAGGTTATTATTCAAGATGCAAAAATTTAATCGCATCAGCAAAATACATTTACGAAAATCTGGATGGAAAATTTCCTGAAAAATTTGAAGATATTTTATCATTAAAAGGTGTGGGTACCTACACTGCTTCCGCAATTGCTTCTTTTGCTTTTAATAAACCGTATGCTGTTTTAGATGGAAATGTTTTCAGGGTTTTGTCCAGATTTTTTGGAATAGAAACTCCTATAAATACTTTAGAAGGGAATAAATTTTATGCTGCCCTGGCTTTGCAGCTTCTTGATTTAAAAAAACCCGGTGAATACAACCAGGCGATCATGGATTTTGGCGCTGTTATTTGTAAACCCTCATTACCATTA
>JBDTEK010000044.1:0-14253 GCA_039922575.1 Ginsengibacter sp. | reverse complement strand
TTGGTGAGTTTTTCCAAGCTAAATAATTCACTGTTTTGTCGCATTTAAAAATCTATAGGTATTATTGCAGAAAACTAATGAAAAATTCTAATCTGCCCTTCACGGAGTTGTGCTATTTTTTAATCAGTAGAAATACTGCTTTCGGCTTCTTTGAGTTTTTTACCAATTTGCCCGGTAAGTGTATGCCAAAACATTACAAAATCGCCTCCTAAACTATATAAAGGATAAATAAAAGTGGCTGGTTTGTTTTTTTCAAAAAAGAACTGGCCAAACCATGCAAATCCGTATCCCGCAATGGGAATTAGTACAAACCAAAACCATTTCCCTGTTATGATTCCAAGAATCAGGCAAATAATAATGAGTAGCGTTCCTGTAAAATGCAAAGCCCGGCTTGTAGCATCTCTATGCTCTGTTAAGTAATAAGGATAAAAACTCCTGAAGGTTTGATATTTCTTTTCCATGCTTAAATTTAGAATTTTATTTCAATAGATGCAATTCAATATTTTTAATATTTTTAAAAGCGGATAAAACTTCATTAAGCTGATATTTCGGAATACCCGTTTTTACAATACAGAATAGCTGCATTTCGTTTTTATAAACCGTACAATTAAATTGTTTTATGATGCGCATTACCTCGTTCATTTCTGTATAATTAAACTGCAATTCATAATTGATCTCAACTGCCTTCTGCAGCGATGGGGTGCATTGCAATACCAGCGATGCTGCAGTTTTATACGCATTAATTAATCCTGGTACACCCAATAAAGTACCTCCGAAGTAGCGGACAACTATGATCAAAACATCAGTTAGGTTTTTCGAATCTATTTGGCCTAAAATGGGTTTTCCACCGGTGCCGGAAGGCTCTCCATCATCGCTTACACGGAAACTATTTCCATCAATTCCTATTCTGTAAGCAAAACAATGATGTGCTGCTTTAGGATGCTCTTTTTTTATAGATTGCAAATGAGCTTTAAAATCATTTATGGTTTTTACCGGGAAAGAGTACGCTAAAAATTTACTTCCTCTATCCTTGAATTCAGCAACTGCGGTGGTTTCGATGGTAAAATAATAATCCATTTGGAATTTTAAATTTTAGATTTGCGATTTCAGGTATTTAAGTAATTCTTTACCAACCTGCTTTAAGGAAAATCTTTCAGAGGTTTATGCAAATATAACGAGCGATATTTTTTGAAAATTTAAAAAGACCTTTCTTCCGCTTAACTTTGAAATCTTTCATTTATTAACAGGCTCGGGGCTTATTTTTACTCTAATAAAAAAATGAATAAAAAATGAATTTTAAAAATACATTAGCGTTTGCACAAGAACTTGATAAGGAAGATCCTTTAAAAAAGTTTCGGGATAAATTTTATATACCACTTCTTTACGGAAAAGATAGTATTTATTTTAATGGAAATTCTTTGGGCCTTCAGCCGAAAACCACTCAGGATGCAGTTTTGAATGAAATGGAAGATTGGGCAAATTATGGCGGCGAAGGACATTTGCACGCCAGGAATCCATGGATAACTTATCATGATATGTTCCCAAAGAAATTAGCGCCAATCTTAGGAGCACTTCCCGAAGAAATAGTGGTAATGAATAACCTCACAGTAAACCTTCATCTGATGTTGGCTACATTTTATCGTCCTGCGAAAGAGCGCTATAAAATTATTTGTGAAGAAAAAGCGTTTCCTTCAGACAGGTATGCTGTGATTTCGCATATACAATTGGCAGGTTATAAGGAGGAAGATGCATTGATAGAAGTGAAAGCCCGAAATGGCGAATTTACCATCAGGATTGAAGATATTCTTTCTGCAATAAAAGATTGCGGAGAAAAACTTGCACTGGTAATAATTGGAGGTGTTAATTATTATACAGGCCAGGTATTTGATATGAAGCGAATAACATCAGCCGCTCACGAAACTGGCGCTAAGTGCGGCTTTGATCTTGCCCATGCGGTTGGTAATATTGAACTTCAGCTGCACGATTGGGATGTTGATTTCTCCTGCTGGTGTACTTACAAGTATTTAAATTCAAGTCCGGGTGGGGTTGGCGGTGCATTTGTACATCAGCGTTACGTTACTGACAAATCGTTTATGCGACTTGCGGGTTGGTGGGGAACCAATAAAGAAACGCGATTTAAAATGGAAAAGGATTTTGATCCCATTCCCACAGCCGAGGGATGGCTGGTGAGCTGTACGCCTGTGTTAAGTATGGCTGCGCACAAAGCTGCTTTGGAAATATTTGCCCAGGCAGGATTTAAAAAAATTGTTGAAAAAGGGAAAAGGCTGAGTGAATATTTGTTGTATATTCTGGATGACATTAATGAACATTCATCTAAAAAAATGTTAGAAATAATTACTCCAAGAGCGGAAAATGAACATGGATGCCAGGTATCCGTGTTAGTGTTTGAAAATGGAAAACATGTTTTTGATATGCTCAGGAAAAATAGTGTGATAGCAGATTGGCGTGAACCAGATGTGATACGTGTGGCACCTGTGCCATTGTATAATACTTTTGAAGAAGTTTATCAATTTGGTGAGATAATAGGAAACTATCTGTCAGCCAAAAATTAAATAAACAATTCAATGTACAAATTTCCCTACTTTACAATAAACCGGGAAGATTAGTCACAAATTCCTAATTAATCTTCTTGGTATCAAGAAAAAGAAATGAACAGAAAATACTTAATCCAGCAGATCAAAGAAAAACAATCTTATTTATGTGTGGGCCTTGATACCAATATTGAAAAAATTCCACCATTTCTGCAATCCCGTCCCAATGCGGTTTTTGAATTTAATAAACAAATAATTGATGCTACCAAAGACCTGTGTGTTGCCTATAAAATAAACACGGCCTTTTATGAAGCAAATGGAGTAAAGGGTTGGAAGGACTTGGAGAAAACATTGAATTATATACCCTCTACTCATTTTAATATTGCCGATGCAAAACGTGGTGATATTGGAAACACTTCATACCAGTATGCAAAAGCTTTTTTTGAAACAATTCCTTTTGATGCCATTACTGTAGCTCCTTATATGGGAAGAGACAGCATTCAGCCTTTTCTTGATTACAAAGGTAAATGGACAATTGTGTTGGGATTAACCTCCAATGCCGGCGCAAATAATTTCGAACTACAACAAATTATGCCTGGAGATATTACCTTATTAAATAAAGAATCAGTCCCATCCAATTCTTATCAAAAATTTGAAGGAGGTTACCTGTATGAAAAAGTAATTTTTGATGTAAGCAAATGGGGAAATGTTGACAACCTTATGTTTGTAGTTGGTGCTACAAAGGCGGATGAAATTGCGTCAATAAGAAAAATAATCCCAAATCATTTTTTATTAATTCCTGGAGTGGGTTTCCAGGGCGGAAGTCTTGCAGAAGTTTCAAAATACGGATTAAATAAGGATTGTGGGCTGTTGGTAAATGTTTCCAGGGCCATTATCTATGCGGGAAACAAAAAGAATTTTGCAGAAGAAGCAAGATCAATTGCTTTGGAATATCAAACAGAAATGAAAAGTTACCTTCGTGAATCGTGAATGGTGAATCGTGAATGGTGAATCGTGAATGGTGAATGGTTTTCAATTCTTGCTACCTGATACCTGATTCTTGCTACCTGCTTCCTGCTTGCCTGCCACCTGATTCTTGATACTTGCTACCTGATTTTTAATTTATAATTTTTAAATAATTGTTTTTAAAATCTAAAATTGCACATCAAAAGCTTTTAATCGTTGCAACATTTGCTTCATTATTATTTTTATTTCCAGCAAAAATATCTGCACAGGATTCTTGTCATTTAAGAATCAGTCTTTTAACAGCTACTCCTGGAGAAGAATTATATTCCACTTTTGGCCACAGCGCATTACGTGTGACTGATACCGTTAGTAATACTGACATAGTCTATAATTATGGAACTTTCAACTTTGATGAGCCCAATTTCTATATGAAATTTGTGAGGGGTAAACTCTCTTTTTATTTATCTACTGATAATTTTGATAATTTCATAGCAGAATATCAACAGGATAACCGAGGAATAACAGAACAGGTCTTAAATTTATCCTGCCAGGAAAAATACAATATGATCATGTTGCTAAAAGCCAATATGATGGGGCATAACAGGGTTTACAAATATGATTTTACTTTTGATAACTGTACCACAAGGCTCCGAGATCTTGTTGAAAAAGCAACTGATTCAACTGTACATTTTGGCGAAGTATTAAAAACAAAAGCTACTTTCAGAGACCTTATTTATGAATATCTGAATTTTAATGACAAGCAATGGAGCAAACTTGGCATTGATATTTTATTGGGTAGTAAAACCGACGCAGTGATGAAACCGCGCGAAGTGATGTTTCTGCCCGATTATTTAATGCACACATTTGATAGTTCTTCCATCAATAACTCATCGCTTGTAAGCGACAAACAATCCTTATTTAAAATAGATCATTCGGGAAATAAAAAAGACAACTTAACTCATCCGCTATTTCTATTTACATGCTTATTTGTGCTGATTGCTTTTTTGAGCTTTTCAAAAAATGTATTTATACAAAGATTGCTTTGTTCATTTGATGGATTTTTATTTTTTATTACCGGCTTATTAGGACTATTGTTACTCTTTATGTGGTTTGGCACTGATCACCTGATGACCAAAAATAATTATAACTTACTTTGGGCATGGCCCACAAATGTGGTTGCCGCTTTCTATATTCATTCTAAAAGAAATTGGCCAAAGACATACTTTCTTATCTATTCGCTATTTAATTTGCTATTGATTGGTTTTTGGTTTTTTCTTCCCCAACATATGAATCCATCTCTCATTCCTATTATTGGCATTTTGATTTTCAGAAGTTTTGTTTATATTTCCAAAAAACAGATAAATAATGGCACAAATTACTTTTCAAAATAAAAAGATATTTTACCGTGCGGAAGGAAATGGCAAACCCGTTTTATTATTGCATGGGTTCGGTGAAGATGGTAACGTCTGGGACGCTCAATTTGAAAAATTAAAAGAAGATCATTTAGTAATAGTGCCAGACCTGCCAGGAAGTGGTCGTTCTGAAATGCTTGACGGCCAATGTACAATTGACGACTACGCCGAAGTAGTGAAAGCAATTGCAGACAAAGAACTTTTAAAAAAAATCAAAAACCCGAAACAATCTTTTTGCCTGATAGGGCATAGTATGGGTGGATATATCACGTTGGCATTTGCCAATAAATACCCGGATGTTTTAAATTCATTTGGGCTGTTTCATTCATCCGCTTTTGCTGACGATAAATTAAAAATTGAAACACGAAAAAAAGCGATTGAGTTCATCAAAAAAAATGGCGCTGAAGCATTTTTAGAAACATCCGTTCCCGATTTATTTTCAAAAAAAACAAAAAAAGAAAATCCCGGTCTGATAAAAGAATTATTAAATATTGCAAAGAAAATTTCTTCAGAAGCATTGATTCAATATTATGAAGCAATGATAAAAAGGCCGGATACCACTTCAGTATTACACACTTTTCCAAAACCGGTACTTTTTATTATTGGTAAAAATGATCCGGTAATTCCTTTGGCAGTTTCGTTGAAACAATGCCACATCCCATCTATTTCTTCCATTCACATATTACAGGATTCCGGCCATGTGGGAATGCTGGAACAACCGGGCCTTTCAAACATCTATTTACTCAATTTTTTAAATGCGTTTGTATAGATGCAAATTTTTAATAAATAAACTCTCACTTTCTTCTCATTTTTCACGAAATTTATTGTTTTCTATTAAAGAGCTTCCTTAAGCCGCCGGAATGAAAAAGTTAGTTTTAAATATTATTGTTTTGATGCTGGTGCTTCCTTGCGAGGCAAAACATATTATCGGAGGAGAGATGATTTATGATTATTTAGGACCGGGTGCTGCGCCTAACACAAGTAAATACCAAATCACCTTAAAAATATTTCGAAATCAAAATGCGCCACCTGATGCCGCGTCAATGCCCTCAAACGTTTTTATAGGGATTTTTAATAATGACAATTCTAATCAATACCCCGGCACGGGCAAATATTATGACGTTCCCAGAAATGATGAGCAGCCTGTGATCGTAAATCCTTTCCCTTCCTGCATCTCAAATCCGCCCACACTGGATTATCATGTTGGATTATTTGTTTTTATAGTTGATTTGCCGAATAATAGCAGCGGCTATTCTGCTACTTATCAAACGTGTTGCAGAATATCACCGCTTACCAATGTAAATACTTTTAACGGCAATGGAACCGGCGCTACTTACGGGTGCAGTATCCCTGCCACACCCGATCATTCACCGGAATTCTCTACCAGTATTGATGCCATCTGCGGTGGCAAACCTTTTCAATTAAAATTTAGCGCAACCGATGCTGACAAGGATTCTTTAGTATATTCATTTGCAACCGCATTTGGCGGCGGTAGCTTTCAAAATGCTACCAACGGTAACCCTGCACCTCCGCCCTATGCTTCTGTGCCTTACATTGGCGGATTTTCCTATCAAACTCCCTTAGGAAACCAGGCCACTATTGACCGCCAGACAGGAATAATAAGTGGCATAGCCCCCGATGTAGGAAGATATGTAGTTTGCGTAGCGGTATTTTCTTACCGGAAAGGAATTCTCTTAAATGAACACCGGAAAGATTTTATTGTAAACGTTACCAATTGCGATTTTGCCGGCGTCAAGCTAAATCCTAAACCGGTAAATTGCGATGGCTTCAATGTAACTTTTTCAAATGATGATTTTTCACCGCTTAACCGTACATTTTATTGGTCATTTGGAGACCCCGCGTCTGGCTCAGCCAACACTT
This sequence comes from Ginsengibacter sp., assembly GCA_039922575.1. Lineage (GTDB taxonomy): Bacteria > Bacteroidota > Bacteroidia > Chitinophagales > Chitinophagaceae > Ginsengibacter. The sequence continues at coordinate 7,442 of JBDTEK010000044.1, read as the reverse complement.
CTACGCTGCAATCGCCTACGCATATTTATTCTGATACAGGAGTGTATGTTTATAAATTAGTGGTGAACCGGGGCGATCAATGCTCCGATTCTGCCACGCAAATTGTAAAAGTTTATCCGGGATTTTTTCCAGACTTCGCGATAGACGGCAAATGTAAAAACTCGCCGATAAAATTCATAGATCAATCCAGAACAAATTATGGAGCAGTAGACTCATGGTTTTGGAATTTTGGCGATCCAACTGCAACAGATGATTCTTCAAAACTTCAAAATCCCACCTACACATATAGTAAAGAAGGAAATTATCCTGTTCAGTTAACGATAACGAATACTAAAGGATGTAATAAAAACATAACCGATACCATCGCAATATTAGAAAAGCCCGATTTTAAAGTTTCCAATGATACCCTGATTTGCAATATTGATACTTTGCAATTAAATGCCGTGGGCGAAGGAGCAGTAGTGTGGTCACCAAATTATAATATCAATAACACAAATAGTTTCAATCCATTGGTAAGCCCGAAAACTACTACTACCTATTACGCTACTTTGACCGAAAGCCGCGGCTGCTCAGCTACCGATTCTGTAAAAGTAAATGTAGTGAGCATAGTGTCATTAAAAGCGGGGAACGATACTACTATTTGCTTAACGGATACTATTAAGCTAAACGTTGTTAGCGATGGTCTGCATTATGTTTGGTCTCCACCAGCAACTTTAAATAGTAATACAGTAAAAAATCCGATGGCAACGCCATTGGGAAATACTACTTATCATGTAATTGCAAGTATTGGAAAATGTAATACTTCCGATAATGTAACCATAAAAACAATTCCTTATCCAAAAGCTGAAGCTGGTAAAGACGCCACTATTTGTTTTCCGGACAGTTACCAGTTAAGTGTGAATGGAGGGAGTATTTATTTGTGGTCGCCTGCAGCTTTTTTAAATAATACCAAAATTCCCAATCCTGTATCTACTCCCTCACAATCTATCCGCTATGTAGTGCAGGTAAATGATGTACTCGGATGTCCAAAACCAGTTTTCGATACGGTACTTATCACTGTTGAAAGGTTGGTTGCTGATGCAGGGCCACGAGATACTTCCATAGTAGTGAACCAACCTCTGCAATTAAATGCAACAGGCGCAGCGGAATTCTTTACCTGGAAACCCGCTTTTGGTTTAAGTGATCCGAATATTGCAAACCCCATTGCTTTATTATCAGAAAACCAACAATATATTTTAAACATCGTCAGCTCTGCCGGATGCAAAGCTTCTGATACAATCGATGTAAGGGTTTATAAAGTGAAACCCGGTTTATATGTACCAAATGCATTTAGTCCGAATGGTGATGGCATTAACGATGTTTTCAGGCCAGTGCTCATTGGAATGAGGTCGTTAAAATATTTTCGGGTTTATAACCGCGGAGGACAGATAATGTTTTCGACCAATGTGCAAGGCCAGGGATGGGATGGCACATATAAAGGAGCGCCACAGGATCCGGCTGTATTTGTCTGGATAGTAGAGGGCGAAGATTATCTGGGCAATACTATTTTTAGAAAAGGGAGTGTTACGTTAATAAGATAATAGGAAGATTTAGTAAAGGCCTAATCTTGAATTAGTTTTTATACTAAGAAATATATCCAGATTCAAAATAAATATCTAAGTCTTCGAAGATCGTATATAACTCAAGATCCCCGAAAATTTATTAGCTTGTGCTTTGAAACGCCCGATGGTAGAAGAGTTTGCATCCATGATCGTATTGAAATGTTTGTTGCAACTGCATTTTACGAAAGTGGATGCAATTTTTTGGGTAATCTTTTTTGAACCCCAATATTGGCAGGAATAAGTAAAAAAATGGGTTACACTTGTAATTGTACTGAATCTATTGGTAGCACTGCATTATAGAGATTCGAGAAGATGTTTTTGGGTAAACTCCAGGTATATAAAAGGGTTTCCAAAGATTTTCATTCTTTCTAACTTCGTATGTGTTCCATCACTTTTAATATATAAAGTAGCATTTTTTATATCCCAGCGGGTTGGTAAAAGTTCTATTCAAATACGGACCTAAGTCAATCGGTTTTTGTGTTGAAAAAAAATTCCGGAATTTTCAGTTTAGCTTCTTTGCGCTCAATTATGAGAAGTACAAATATAAAATAAGTACAGAGAAAGTGTTGGCTACATCTAACAATCTAACCGCTTCTATCATTGCCTTCACCTCCTATACCTTCCCTGGAATAATCCAATATTATAACCTGCCCGAATAACCGGAGTAGCCCTTCCAAGTTGATCAACATAAGGTGAATTTTTATCTCCTAAAACATCCCATAGTATAGATAGAAAGTAATAAGTATTGCTTCCTCTTTGCCTGCCGCCAGCATATCCGCCACCCACTAAAAGGCTGCTTGAATTAAACCGGTCAACGGAAGAAGGAACGCCTCCCCCGGGAATCGTTTTCTGGCGGATCACATTATATTCATATTGTGCGGTTCCAAACAAAAAATCAACAGGAAATAATCTAACAAATGCACCAGGTCCATAAATAGTCTGCCGGAATTTGGTAGGAGAATAAAAATCCCTTTGAGAAATATAATTGATATTAAGAGTGATCCCCGCATCGGCCCAGTCAGTGAGGCTATACCCAAGTTGCGGAGTTATCCCTAACATAGTAGTACCATTTGCAAATCCGGCATTGGCGCTACCACCAGTAAATAATTTTTCTTTCTTAAACCCTTTATTTACTTCCTTATTGTCATCATTTGTTTGCGCATTTACCTGGAAACAAATTGGCAACAATAAAATCAAAATAGTCTTTTTCATTTCTATAAATTTTTAAGAGTAAGGATTTTAAAAAATTTAAAAAACGAAATTAAACTAACACCTGCCTAATAAATAGTTAATATCAAATCAATTCTTTCTGGTCAAAAATTTTACCGGCATTTAAAATATTATTAGGGTCAAAAATCTTTTTGATTCCGCGCATCAGATCCAATTGTTTTTCACTGAAAACAATGTCCATAAAACTTTTTTGTACCAAACCAATTCCATGCTCTCCACTTACTGTTCCGCCTAAATCTTTCACCAATAAAAATAAAGCCCTCAACGATTTTATTATTTCAGGATCATCCTGGCTATTCGCTGAACCTTCTTTTTTTATGCGAATATGTAGGTTCCCATCGCCCGCATGTCCATAACAAACCGCTTTAAATCCGTATTGAGTGCCCAGTTCTTTTACACCTTTAATTAGTGCAGGCAGTTGCCAACGAGGCACCACAGTATCTTCTTCTATAGTAAACCCGTCTTTTTTTACCGCTTCAGCTACTCTACGGCGAAGTTTCCATAGTTCTGCTTTTTGGGCATTATCATCAGCAAAATAAATTTCTCCGCAATCATATTGCAAAAGCAATTCTGAAATTGCTTCCATTTCCATCATTAATGTATCTAAATGGTTTCCGTCTACCTCTATTATTAAATGCGCTTCTATATCGTCCGTTATAGGTACAGCAGTACTGTCAACAAATTTGCTTACGATTTTCAACGCATCTATTTCTATCAGTTCCAACGCGCTTGGTGTGTAACCGGCGCGAAAAATCGCACTCACGGCTTCACTCGCTTTTTCCACGTTTTTAAAAGGAACCAACATTAAAAGATCAAATTGAGGAAGAGGAATTAATCTCAACACTATTTTAGTAACAATCCCAAGAGTGCCCTCACTTCCCACTATTAATTGGGTCAAATTATAACCGGTCGAATTTTTTAAAACATTAGCACCTGTCCAGATGATTTCCCCGGTAGGCAAAACTACTTCAAGATTTAATACATAATCCTTCACTACCCCATATTTAACCGCTTTAGGACCGCCACTATTTTCAGAAATATTGCCTCCTATGAAACAAGAACCACGGCTGGCCGGATCCGGCGGATAAAAGAGTTTCTTTGCTTTTACCGCATCCTGTAGCACCTCGGTAATTACTCCGGGTTCTGTTGTTACCTGTAAATTTTTTTCATCAATATCAAGAATATGATTCATTTTTTCAGTAGAAATAAGCACTCCTCCAAGATGTGGTAACGCTCCTCCACTGAGGCCGGTACCAGCGCCCCGCGGCGTAACGGGGATCCTTTCTTCATTGCATATTTTTAATACTTCGCTTATCTCTTTCGCTGTTGACGGTTTCAAAACAACCTGCGGCAAAAAATGCAGATCTTCTGTTTGGTCATGCGCATATTCTTTCATTTCTTCTTCAGAAACAATTACATTTTTTTCGCCACATATTTTTCTGAAAAGATCAATTTGATTATCTGTCAAATTGCCCCGATCCGTCTTTATATCCATGCCTTGTTTTTTTATAAAAGTCGTATTAAAAACATGATTTCGTAAAAAATTCTTCACCAACCCTTACCTTATAATCCATCTAAAATAAAAAATACGGGGAATCCTCAATTTGTTTATCTAATCAGTTCATTAATAAATTTACTTCCTCGCGTCTTCCTATTTTTAAATACTCCTCCAATTAAATCAAACAATTTAAATTTATTTTTTTCTTGTCCACTGCTAAAATCCAGGCAAAACAAACTTGATCTGCAACTTGCACTTTTTTTATTACATTCAATTAAAAAAAAGCCTCTCAACAAAAGAATATCATGTTGAAAAAAGAAAATTTTTAGTAATGGCAACAAAAGTAGGATGGATTTAGATTTCAGATCTTAGATTTAAGAATTAAATTTGCGCAAAAAAAAAGTAAGGGATTCATCACTAATATCCGAAAACAGATTTCTGGTACCTTAAAAACAATAAATATGGGAAGAATATTTGAAGTAAGAAAAGCAACCATGTTTGCCCGGTGGGATAAAATGGCTAAACAGTTTACGCGACTGGGGAAGGAAATAGATATAGCAGTAAAACAAGGAGGTCCCGACCCCGACAACAATGCATCACTGCGCCGTTGCATCATAAATGCCAAAGCGGTAAACATGCCGAAAGACCGTGTGGAAGCGGCGATAAAACGCGCAACCGGAAAAGACAAAACTGATTATCATGAAGTACTTTATGAAGGCTATGCACCGCATGGAGTCGCATTGTTGGTAGAAACGGCTACAGACAATCCTACAAGAACAGTAGCCAATGTAAGAATGTATTTTAATAAGTATAATGGTTCATTAGGCACTAGCGGAAGCGTTGCTTTTATTTTCAATCACGTGGGAGAATTTAAAATTAAAAATGAAAATCTTGACACAGAAGAACTGGAATTTGAATTAATAGATGCCGGCCTTGAAGAAATTGGTGAAGACAGTGAAGGAAACATAATTATTCGTACTCCTTTTACTGAATTTGGCCATATGAGTAAAGCGCTCGAAGAAAAGAAAATTGAGGTAATAACGGCAGAGCTTACACGAATACCGACCAACACTGTGGAACTCTCTGAAGAAGATGCGAATGATGTTTTAAAGCTGGTTGATAATCTTGAACAGGATGATGACGTTCAAAAAGTTTACTACAATTTGAAATAAAAAAGCCGCCACAATTCTAAAATTGAGCGGCCATAATTGAAAAACCAAATCCTAAATCTTATGGATGATTTATAGAGGTTGATGTTGCAGGAGTAGCAGCACTTTTATCATTTTTCAGATCCTTTACATCAGCTTTCACATCTTTTACGTTTTTATTTTTATTCTTTACATCGGCTTTTACATCTTTTTTATCGGCATTTATATCTTTTACATCTTTATTCAAATCAGATTGATCATGATGGATATCTGCTTTATCTGCATTAATATGCTTCTGGTCTTTGCTTAAATCTGTCTTGTCTTTATTAATATCTTTTCTATCAGAATTGATACCCTTTTCATCTTTATTTATATCAGCCCTATCCTTTTGAATATCAGTTTTATCAGCTTTTACATCCTTAATATCTCCCGCTCTGTCAGTCTGATCTTTTTTTAAATCTGCCTCGTCTTTTGTTAGGTCTGCGCTATTCCCCTTTTTCTTATCGGCTTTTATGTCTTTTTGATCTTTTCTTATGTCAGCATTATCTTTACGGATATCATTATTATCCTTTGATAGATCTGTTTTGTCTTTTTTGATGTCTGTTCTGTCTTTTGAAACATCTTTCATATCTCCTTTTACACCGGCTTTGTCCTTATTAATATCAGCTTTATCAGCGTTGGCATCTTTCTGTGTTTTACCCAGATTTAATTTGTCTTTATTCAAATCTTTCTTATCATTGACAATATCTTTTTTGTCGCCGGAAATGTCTTTTCTATCTCCCGTAATGTCGTTGTTTTCTTTTTTAATTTGTTTCCTGTCCTGGTTTATGTCTATGCGATCATGGTGCCGGTCTGTATTCATGTTAGTGTGCATTGGTCGCATTGGGTGCATTGGGCGCATTGGTCGCATTTTTTGCGCAACAGCAATAGAGGAAATTAACATAACAGCCATTACCATTGTTAAAACCTTTGTAATCGTTTTCATAATTAATGTTTAATAATGTTTAAATTTTTAGTTAGGATATACAGACAGTAGATATTTTCGATTGTTTAATTTGTCATAAAAAAATTACAAATTCGTAAAACCATTATGAAATAAAACTTTCTTTGCATCTATGTAAACACTAAGCTGATTTTATTATCATTTATGGCACAGATTTTCATCTTTAAAATAAACTTACTTACATGCACTTCAGACAATTATTATTATCTGCAACTATCTTAATTTTAATCACCTTATTTCGCCCTAATGCATTAAATGCCCAAAACAAAATGGACGATTATTCTTCTCAATGGGAGAAAATTGATCAATTTCAGAAAAAAGGATTGACAAAATCCGCCTTATCAGAAGTTGAAAAAATTTATAGTGCCGCTAAAAAAACAAATAACGACCCGCAGATTATAAAATCATTATTGTTTAAGATAAACTTGAAAAAGAATGTTGAAGAAAGTGCTTCTGAAAAAAGTATTGATTCGGTTGAGATAGAAATTGCTGATGCAAAAGAACCCGCAAAATCAATATTACAAAGTATTGCTGCGCAAATGTATTGGAACTATTTTCAGCAAAACCGCTATAAACTCTACCAAAGAACGAACACAATTAATTTTGACAAAAAAGATATTGCCACATGGACAATTGATGACCTGCATAAAAAAATTGGAGACTTTTATCTGGCATCAATAAAAGACGAAAAGCATTTGCGACAAACTAAGCTTGAGCCATATGATGCAATAATTATAAAAGGAAATGTTCGCGATCTGCGCCCTACCCTTTTTGATTTATTGGCACATCGCGCCCTGGATTATTTTAAAAATGACGAACGCGATATTACACGCCTTTCTTATGCTTTTGAAATAAAAGACGCCATTGCTTTTGCGGCTGTAAACGAATTTACAAAAGCAACATTTAAAACCAAAGATTCCACCTCTCTTCATCAAAGAGCCTTAATTATTTTTCAAAAACTA
>JBDTEK010000043.1:0-11639 GCA_039922575.1 Ginsengibacter sp. | reverse complement strand
CCATAAAACCAGTGGCGTGCGAATCGTCAATCATGGTTACAGCATTATATTTTTCTGCCAAATCACAAATTTTATCGAGCTGAGCGATAGTTCCATCCATACTGAACACGCCATCAGTAACAATAATTCGGCTTCTAAAATTCTGAGATTCTTTCAAATTATTTTCAAGATCTTCCATATTGTTATGGTCGTATCTTGAACGTTGTGCCTTACATAAACGAATTCCATCTATTATGCTGGCATGATTCAAGGCATCAGAAATGATAACGTCTTCTTCTCCGAATAATGGCTCAAAAATGCCACCGTTAGCATCAAAACAAGCTGCATAAAGGATAGCGTCTTCTGTTCCCAAAAAATCTGCAACCTTTTCCTCAAGCTCTTTATGGATATCCTGCGTGCCACAAATGAAACGCACGCTACTTAATCCATAACCGCGCTCCTCAACTTCTTTCTTTGCTGCGGCCATTACTCTGGGATGAGTAGATAGCCCGAGATAATTATTCGAACAAAAATTCAATACGGTCTTTCCACCAACTTGTATCTCCGCCCCTTGTTTGCTGGAGATAATTCTTTCGTTTTTGTAAAGCCCCGCTGCTTTTACCTCTTCTATTTCATTCTCCAGCCTTTTTACAAAATCTTCATTCATAACTTATTTTATTTTTGTTACCTCAAACCTACAATGAAATCCATAATATTTATCTTAGAAGGAATTAATTGTAACTTTTATCTCTATAGTACGTATTATATGAAAATCAGTGTATTTAAAAATATTGCGTCGCTTTTATGACCGAGAAAGAATTTAATAATTGTGTTACCCAATATGCCGATAATGTTTACCGGTTTATTTTAAAAAATCTAAGACATGAAGAAAATGCACGGGATGTAGTTCAGACTTCCTTTGAAAAAATGTGGGCTAATCGGGAAAAAGTAGAAAATGAAAGAAGTAAGTCCTATTTATTTACGGTAGCTTATCATCAAATGATTGACCTGGTACGAAAAAATAAGAGAGTAACGCTGGAGAATGATTTTTCATTATCAAAAAGAATAACCGATGAGCCACAGCATCAACTAAAAAAGATATTAAATGATGCCTTATACCGTTTGAGTGAAACGCAGCGAAGTCTTGTTTTATTAAAAGATTTTGAGGGATATACTTATGCAGAAATCGCGGAGATCACCTCATTGAGCATAAGCCAGGTAAAGGTTTACCTGCACCGGGCAAGGCTGCAATTGAAAAGTTATTTAGTGAAAATAGAAAATGTAATTTAATCATGGATATCAACAGAAATAATTACGAGGAATTCTTTTTATTATATGCTGATAACGAGTTGTCGGATTCAGAAAAAGAAGTAGTCGAAACATTTGTCAGGGAAAATATTGATCTGAAAAATGAATTTTTAATTACACAACTCACCATTATTTCTCCTGATAAGGCCATCAAACTCAATAATAAATCTTTTCTCCTAAAAAAAGAGAGTGGCTTCATTACTGAAAATAATTACAAAGAAATCTTTATACTATATCACGATAACGAACTATCGGACCAGCAAAAAAAACAAACTGAAAAATTTGCAAAGCAAATTATAAAATTTAAAAAGGAATTTGAGTGGATTGGTAAGTCTAAATTAGTTCCTGATATGTCGGTCATTTATCCTCTCAAAAATCAGTTGTATAAAAAGGAAAGGCGTGCGAAGATAATTACATTAAACTGGATGAAAAGTATTGCTGCAGCAGTTTTGGTTGGATTTGGGATCTGGCTATTATCTTCTTATTTCAAACAAGACAATACCAATTTACGGTCAGTAGGCTTGTCGAAAAGTATTATTGAAGACGCTGCAAAAGGAAAATCATTGGAAGAGAGAAATTCTAATATAAAACTACATTCAAAAAAAATAGAAAGCACCTCTGACCTGGCCCAAATTGGGAATTCAAAAAATAATGAAAATAACTTTAAGAGGCCGGAAATTAAACAAGATTTAATTGCAATAAAAAAATTAAAAATTAAAAATCAAAAAAGCGGGAATCAGATAGTGAAGATGAGCGCTGTTAAAATCCAGCCAGACAATAATCTTCAATTAGCAATTTCAGATGAGACAATAGAAGAATTACCAACAACCTTGACTAAAGTGGAAAACAAACTACAAAACGTTACTGTCGCAAAACATCAAAATGAAATTAATTCAGAAGCTTATGATAGCTCTTCAGCTCAAACTGTTTACAATGACACCGTTAATGATCGCCAGGATTATGTTTTTTATAATATATCAGTAGAAGAATTCAGAAAGTCGAAGGTTGGTAGTTTCATTAAAAAGATAAAGCGTGTAGTCGAAAGGAATAATCCTATAACCCGTTTATTTGCCCCAGGCGAATAACAATTCGCTTCAGAAAATTAATTCCTATTTTAGTAAAATAAATAATAAAATGAAAAAGACAATCTTAGTTTTAGTCCTAATTTCCACAAGTGTTATATCGTTTGCCCAAACAGATTCTGTAAAAGTGGAAAGGAATAACGATACCATCAGGATCGGTGGAATGATTATTTTAAAAAAAGGAGAATCAAACAAGGAAAAACAAGTAATAGTTACGGTTGGCAACCGACGGGCATCCAAGTCGCATTCTAACATAAGCACTTCATCTTTTATATTTGATATCGGACTTTCAAACTGGACGGACAAAACCAATTATGCATCTGCCATTGCCGCTGGCGACGCTATAAACAAACCCGCCTCACCCGATTTAAGCGCCAATGATTTAAAATTAAGAACTATAAAATCGGCTAATGTAAACATCTGGTTTTTTATGCAGAGGCTTAATCTTATACAGCATTATGTAAATTTAAAATACGGGCTGGGGCTTGAGTTAAATAATTATCGTTTTAAAAATAATATAAGCTTTAAAGAAGGCGGTATAAATCCTTATGATCATTCAAAAAATATTCCACATCCTTTTATTTTCCGTGACTCTGTGAGTTTTTCAAAAAATAAGCTGGCTGCTGATTATGTAACTGTCCCCCTAATGCTCAATTTCACAACCAGCCCGGGATATTCTGATAAGGGAATCAGCTTAAGCGCCGGTGTCAGTATGGGCTATCTATATAGCAGCCGTAATAAACAAAAAAGTGATTCGAGAGGAAAAGAAAAAAACCGGGGAGATTATGATTTGGAAAAATGGAAATTTTCTTATGTAGGCGAGTTGGGTTTAGGTCCCGTAAAATTATACGGTTCTTACAGTCCTAAATCGATTTTCAAAAATGAATTAAATTTCGCGCCCTATAATATTGGGATAAGAGTAAGCAATTGGTAAACAACATTAGTATTGCAAGGTGCTCATCCAAGTGATTTGTTAGGAGGCTCTACAACAGTTCTGTAATATTTACAAACCGGCCTGAGTCCGCATATTGCACATTTTGGCTTTCTCGCTACACAAATATATCTCCCATGTAAAATCAACCAATGATGGGCGACATATATAAGATCTGGAGGTAAATTTTTTACTAATTGCTTTTCAACTGCGAGCGGTGTTTTCGCCTTAACGAGCCCGATGCGATTAGAGACTCTGAAAACATGGGTATCCACAGCCATATTAGGTTGCTTGTCAATGACCGAAGTAATTACATTAGCAGTTTTTCTTCCTACTCCTGGTAATTTTATCAATTCATCAACTGTCATCGGGATGACACCATCAAAGTCTTCCATCACCATTTTTGACATTCCAATAAGATGTTTGGTTTTGTTATTGGGATAAGATATACTTTTTAGCAGCGGGAAAAGTGATTCCTGCGATGCCTGGCTTAAAGCGTTCAAGTCTGGATAGCGACTAAAAATTGCAGGGGTTGTTTGATTTACTCTTTTATCAGTACACTGTGCGGATAGGATAACAGATACTAATAACTGATACGTATCATCATAGATAAGTTCTGTTTTAGGATTAGGACTGTGTAATAAAAAATAATTGATTACAAATTGATATCTTTCTTTTTTAGTCATAAAAAATCCCGCTCTGTGCGCGGGATAAATTTACTTTAAAAATTTACATATTTTAATCCTATCATACATGAATATGTTTTTTTGAAGCATATTCCAATATTTTATTTACAGATTGTTGACGCGGAGAATATGATAACTCAGATAAGTCGCTTTTAGTACTTAATAATCTCTCATAGCAATCCCGTAGATTGCAATCTGTCTGAACCGCCGATTCGACTTTTCCAGCTTGCTGTTGAGACGATTCATTATATAGATGTTTAACTAATTCTTCCATAGTAAATTTGATCATAAAAAATATTGTAGTGTAAAGAAATTATAATATTCCTTCTTTAAAACGGATTCTAATTAGAAATATTGTTTAAGTACTCATCTTATCCCTGACGAATCAAAAGTAACCAAATATAAATCCTCATTATCTTTTTTCATAAGGAACCTTTCGCGTGCATACTTTTCTAACGTAAAGGGATCGGTTTTTAATGATTTCAATTCTTTTTTAGCATTGATTATTTGAGAAGTCATATTTATTTCACCTTGTTTCAATTTTCTCAATTCCTTCATTCTTTTCATCTGAAGTTGAATATCATTACTATCAAAGAACATCATCCATGAAGCAAAGGCTATGCCCGTAATAAGATATTTGTTCCTAAATATATATAAAAACTTTTTCAAATTGAAGTTGAGTTGATTAGAAATTAGAATAGGCCCAAATACAACCAGGATTTAAATCAGCATCTAACTTTCACCAAATTTAATTTTTTCATTTGGAAAAACAGCGCTTTCACCTAAAATTTCTTCAATACGTAATAATTGATTGTATTTAGCAATACGATCAGTACGGCTGGCTGAACCTGTTTTTATCTGTCCGCAATTTAATGCCACCGCGAGATCAGCAATAGTTGTATCTTCTGTTTCGCCACTGCGATGACTCATTATGGTGTTATAACCATTCATCTGAGCCATAGAAACTGCGTTGATGGTTTCTGTAAGTGTACCTATCTGGTTTACTTTTACCAGTAATGCATTTGCTACGTGCTCGTCTATCCCCTTCTGTAATCTTTTTACATTAGTTACAAACAAATCATCTCCCACTAATTGAATCTTACGGCCCAACTTTTCAGTCATCAGTTTCCATCCTTTCCAATCATCTTCTGCCATTCCATCTTCAATAGAAATGATCGGATATTGCTTAACCCAACTTTCCCAAAAGTCAACCATTTTTTCTGCACTTAATTTTTTACCATCTGATTTATGAAAATGATAAACCTTTTTGTCGGCAACGTACATCTCACTCACGGCAGGATCCATAGCTATAGCTACCTGTTTACCTGCCTTGTAACCTGCTTTTTCGATTGCAGTTAGCACAGTTTCGATTGCCTCTTCATTGCTTTGAATGTTAGGAGCAAAACCTCCCTCATCACCTACATTAGTACTATATCCTTTCTTTTTTAAAACTGATTTTAGCGAATGAAAAATTTCTACACCCCAACGCAACGATTCGCTAAACGAAGTAGCGCCAATCGGCATCACCATAAATTCCTGGAAGTCTATCTTATTATCTGCATGAGCGCCTCCATTCAATATATTCATCATGGGCATAGGAAGTATTTTTGCATTAGTTCCGCCAACGTACCGGTAAAGCGGTAGGTTCGCCTCCAATGCAGCGGCTTTTGCAACTGCAAGGCTCACTGCAAGCATTGCATTAGCCCCGAGTTTGCTTTTATTTTCAGTATTGTCTAAAGCAATCATCTTTGCATCAATACCAGTTTGATCAGCCACATCCCAACCTATTAATTGATCAGCTATAATCGTATTTACATTATTTACCGCTTTAAGAACTCCCTTTCCATCATAGACTTTCTTGTTATTATCACGAAGTTCTACCGCTTCGTGTATGCCTGTACTTGCGCCGGATGGCACTGCGGCTCTGCCAAGATATTCATTTTCCGTGAGAATATCAACTTCTACTGTTGGGTTGCCACGGCTGTCTAGAATCTGGCGGGCATCGATGTTTGCGATGTAACTCATGTTTATTTATTGATTGATTTTTATCTAACTAATAATTTTTCTTCTTGTTTTCGTTTGGCGAATTCTTTGCTGCTGGACATACGTTCTTTATTTCTACCTAATGCTTTATAAATATCTTCATATTTTTTGAAATTTCATTTTTTAATGTCTTATTTTCATCTACCGTAAGAAGCGGATTTATCTTCATGGTAAATAATTGAATGATAAAGTGATCCTAAACTGTTTAATCTATCCTTTATGGAGTGGATATATTCTTCTTTATTATCAATTAAAACTGCATTTCTATCATTTTGAAGTGCAGCTATTCCAGTACTACCACTTCCTGCAAATGGATCCAAAACATTATCATTTTCAGCAGTAAATAATTTTATAAAAAACTCAGGCAATCCATTTGGAAAAACAGCAGGGTGCCCCATGTTTTTACCGATAAGTGGAACAGAAATTACATTGCCTGGTAATACAAACTCTTTATTTACCCATTTATTTAAATCCCTTCCAAATCCACTATTATTTTCGCTATTATGCCGTACAAGGCTTTTGCCAGCTAACTTCGAAAGCCTTTTACCAGCCCAATTACCTATTGGCTTTTTCACTGAATCCTGATACATTTTAAATTTCTTATTCTTAGTCAAATGAAAACAATACTCCCATTCATCTCTTAAACGATTAGGCCAATAACCGGGCATTGCATTTGGCTTATTCCAAATATAATCATCAATACAAATCCATCCCCTTTCATTTAATTCCATTATCGTTTTCCATACATACCTGTTTCTTTGGCCATCTACAACCTTATCTTTTATGTTTAAAATGAAAGAACCATCATCGGCTAATACGCGCCAGAATTCTTCGTGAAAGGATAATAAGAATTCGACAAATAGATCAGGATGAATACTATCATAATGATTCTTCCTTGCATCAGCATAGGGAGGTGAAGTCATTATTAAATTAAAATACCCATCTGGAAAATTTAATAAAACTTCTCTGCTATCACCTAAAAAAACGTCGGCTTTATACTTCATAATTTTATTTTACCACAAAATAAATCTACCAATTTATAAGGGTCATTAAAAATTCCTTTTTTGTCAACCAATCCATATTTTGAGCATTCTTTCCCAAAAGAAGCAATAAGTTTTTCAGGAACTTCAGTATTAAGACTACTTAAAGTTTTTTCTTCAATCAATATATCTAATACAGCCTTAATTATTCTTTCATAACTGATATTTGAAAAGAATCGCCAAAAAAATTCGCTCAACCATATCTCTGTATTATAAGAATACGGCTTTCCTGTTTTAGCTTCATTTTTAATTCTTCTTTGTCCTTTTTCCATTGCAATACCAAAAACGCATAAGTAGGGTCCGGATCTGTTCTTATCATTTTGCGCCATACTTTCCATTGCTATTATTGCTTTTGGCCAATCCTGCCCTCCCATAGTATTAGTACGGTTTTTTACAGAGGTATAAATGTTAATGTGTCTGCCGGTATCCAACTCTAATATTATAGCATTAAAATCAGCTTCTGATGTACCTAAATCAGAAATTGAATGGAATCGCTTTGACAATATCGCCGTATCTTTTGCTATAAATTGATATCTCCAACCTGAATTCATTCTTTCTTTTTGGATTGTTCTATTTCTGAATTGTTCTTTTGCAATTATACGATAATGTTGATTTACACAATCAAACGCCGACGAAGCAGGATCGCCACAATATTTAAGAAAATACCTGAAAAGAGCTATTCCTTGCTTAATGTAAATTTTATTAATTTCTTCTTCGGAAATACTTTCTTTTATATTTAAAATTGCTCTTGAGGATTTTACATTTGCTATTATAACAGCTCTTTTAATTATATCTTTAAGTTCTGCGTCAGAAATAACTGTTTTGTGGGGCGTGACTTTTGATTCATCAAAGTATCCATGAAAGTGATTTTCTTCATTCTCAATTCTTGGATAATTCTGTAAATTAGTTTTTTTAATTTTTGCCATCCTTTTCTAATTGGTCAAATTTCTAAACACGTCTTCCAAACTCTTGCTTTTGCTTTGCAAAGAAAGTATATCCAGATTATTTTCTAAACTATATTCTAATAACATTTTTTTTATTTTTTCCGGAGCCGATGTTTGAATGTGATATTGACTGGAAATTTGTTCAATATTTTCTACTCCATCCCAACTCTTTATCAGATTAGAATTAATCTCTTTACCAAATTGAACAATTACGGTGTGAGCGCTTTTGTTGGCCGATTGCAGGGTTACTAATGTATCATCTGCTACGATGCGTCCTTTGTTAATGATAATTACCCTGTCACAAATGTTTTCTACTTCTTGTAAGATATGAGATGAAAAAAGCACGGTTTTATTAGTGCCGAGATTTTTAATTAATTTTCTTATCTCAATGATCTGATTAGGATCAAGTCCTGTAGTAGGTTCGTCTAAAATAACGACTTTCGGATCATGAAGAAGTGCAGCAGCTAATCCTACTCTTTGTTTATATCCTTTGCTTAACTGACCCATTTTTTTATTACTTTCTATGCGTAGCCCGGTCACATCAATTATTTCCTCAATTTTTCTTTTTGTAGATTTTATTTTATGAATACCTGCTATGAATTCCAGGTACTCCCTTACATACATTTCATAATAAAGTGGGTTTCCCTCAGGCAGGTATCCAATGCTCCTTTTTGCTTCCAGAGGATTGGCAGCTACATCAATCCCATTGACCTTCACACTACCGGAATCAGGATGTACAAATCCGGTGATTATTTTCATAGTTGTGGATTTACCGGCACCATTAGGCCCCAGAAATCCGACAATTTCATTATTTCCTATAGAAAACGAAATGTCATTAATAGCCCACTGCGTGCCGTAAAGCTTACTGAGATTGTAAATATCTATAGCCATAGCAGATAAATGTAAAACAATAATCTCCACATATTATGTGCAGCATGCCTCTGTGTTCCGAAAATTCATAACCATGGAAACCAGCCCAGGAAAAACACGCGCGCGTGACTCCATAAATAAAGAATGAAAATTATTTTACACCATCATTTTTTCTCATGTATTCAAGAATTTCCCTGGCTTCATCATCAGACAAATTCTGATTGGGCATGCGCACCATACATATTTCCAGCATAGCCTGGGCTTTCGGGTCTTTGTCAATCATTTCATCAGTATTGGTCATAAAGTTCATGATCCATTCTGGTTTATGACGTGTTGTAACTCCATGCCATCCAGGCCCCACTAATCTTTCATCAGTCATTTTATGACATGATTCACATTTTAACTCGGAAATCTTTTGACCTTTCTCCGCCATAGCCGCATCCAGTTTATCACTCAATTGCACATCGTGAAATTTACCTTCACCGCGATTAGGGTCATAAGACGGGTTTTCATTGTCAGCAGCCGCTTCGGTTGAAGCTGATTCAGTAGACGTAGCGTTATCCTGATCTCCGGAACCTCCACATGCAGCAAAGAAAAGAGATAAGAAAAACGCGAAAGAACCAATGAGAATTGTTTTTTTCATAAATGGTAAATTTTTGATTTTTACTTTGCAATATTACAGCAGCAAAATACGAAATTTTATGAGGATGATTATAAACGACTACAATTGGCCTGTTTGGAATCATAATTATCAAATAAAAAGTGTTCATTTTGCACCTTGGCCGGAAGAATACTTTTTATTACAGATGTTTTCTATAACTTGAACGCTCTTTAAATATTAAACTTAATTTGACTTACAAATGCAACAAAATACATTCAGGACAAAACAATGGATTCAAATTGCACTCATTAATTTTTGTGTGGTTGCGCTTGCGGGAGTTATTATGCGTTACAAAATTAATTTTTCTTTACCCGCGGTAAATCAAAAATATTTAATGCACGGACACTCGCACTTTGCGTTTGTAGGTTGGGTGGCTGTAGCCTTAATGACACTAATGGTGCGTTACCTGATTAGAAACAAGGTAGAGACCAATTATAAAAAGTATCATTGGATTTTAATGGCTGACGTTGTAGCATCTTATGCTATGTTCGCTTCCTTTATTATCCAGGGGTATGCCTTCTGGTCTATTACCTTTTCAACTATTACGATTCTTATTTCCTATTTCTTTATATTCTTTTATTGGAGAGATCTGAATAATGTGCATGATGCTGGTTTTTCCAGAGCGTGGCAAAAAGCCGCTTTACTGCTGTGGGCATTTTCTTCATTAGGTGCGTTTATGCTGGCTTATTTGATGGCCAATCGTATTATGATCCAGGATCTCTATTTTTCAGCAGTTTATTTCTTCATGCACTTTCAATATAATGGTTGGTTTTTATTTGTATGCTTTGGAGTATTCTTTTCTTACATGCACCGTTTGGGATTGTTTCGTATAGGTTTACTGAGCAAGCGTTTATTTGTCATAATGGCGATAACAGTAGTACCCACCTATTTTTTATCTATTTTATGGATGCGCCTTCCATTGGTGCTCCACTGGATAGCGAATATTTCCGCCATACTACAATTGCTTGTTCTTTTTTATTTTTTCAGGATTCTTTCCGTCGTAAAAAACAGCAAATCAATACATCTTAGTTGGTCCACGAAGTGGCTTTGGATATTAGCATCGGTAGCATTTATTCTAAAAATCATCTTGCAGGTGCTTTCTACCATGCCCTTTCTCAGCCATTTCGCTTTTGGTTTCAGACCCGTGGTAATTGGCTATCTCCACCTTTCATTTGTGGTATCATCAGCATTTTTATATTGGGCTACATCAATGAGTTTATCCACCGCTTTCGCGGTCGTGTAAGTGGTATCGGGGCTGTTGTGTTTATAACCGGCTTCGTCGTGCAGGAAATTGTTTTGATGCTTCAGGGGTTGGAGGCTATGAATGTAGAGCCGATAAGATCAGCTAACATTATTTTGTATTATTGTGCTATATTGATGGCTGCGGGTCTTATTTGGATCACCGTAGGCATCATAAGGACACAGGAATATGAAACTACTCATCAAGCAGCAGATAAAAAACATTAGTAGCCTTGGCTTGGATTTTGCAATTGATTTCGTTTCCTAAACATGGGGATAATAATAATCATTTTGTTTCACGATCGTCATCATTTTTTTTATAAATGACTTCTTTTAAATTTATCAGAAAAGTATGAAAAATATATTAGTGCCTATTGATTTTTCGGAAGCGTCCTTGAATGCTATTAATTATGCTGCTTCTCTTGCAAATGCTTTTAATGCGGGCTTGACTTTAGTACACGCATATACCGGCACATTCGCTTTTGACGCGAGCTCCGAAGCCACTGTTCATAATTCGCTGGAAGACCTGGAAGTTGCCAATGAAAAATTCCTGGAAAAAGAGATGGAAAATTTTTCTAAAAAGTTTACAGTTAAAATTGATCATTTGGTAAAAAAGGGCAATCCTATAAAAGTAATTAATGAGATTACCCAAAAAATAAAACCCGAATTAATAATATTGGGTATGAAGGGTAAAGGTGAAAGCAATTCAATCTTCGGAAGCACAGCCACTTCTATAATTGATAAAACTTTTATCCCGATTTTAATAGTTCCTTTCAAAGCCAGTTATCAAGCCATTCGCACAGTGACCCTGGCATCTGATTTTAAAAATGAAGAATTGCTCAGCAATTTCGCTATA
>JBDTEK010000042.1:0-6166 GCA_039922575.1 Ginsengibacter sp. | reverse complement strand
TTAAGGTTAATATTTTCAAATTGTATTTCCTCTCTATTCTCTTTTTCCAATTCCAATAAATATTTGTAGGTAGTGTTATACTCCTGAATAGTCCTATAACTTATTTTTCTGCCTGTCTTAGGGTTTATCCTGTCAATACTGGCATCAATCCAGTTTCTTAACCACGGTTTAAACACGGGCTTATTTTCAATGGTTTTGCCCGTCCACTTGTCTAATTCCGTTTTTAATATTGGTTTTGTAAGAAAGATTTTGTTTACTGTGGAATTAGTGTAAATTCCTTTGGCAGCGTGTTTTAAGTCTTTCAGGTAGGTATTAATCAAATCCCTTTCCAGTTCCTCAATTACGTTTCTTATTTCCTCTTTTTCTTTATTCCAGTGTTTAGGCACTACGTTAAACGGTGTAGGATAAACAAATTTTAAACCGTCGAACCTGCAAACCAAATATATTTTTTGCGGCTTCTTACTGTTTGCCTTCCTTAGATTAAAACGTGTATTAAATTTCATTGCTTCAAATATAAGGCGAAGGTATTAAATAAAGTAAACGTTGCCGCTTTTGTTGTCAGTTTTTATTAGCTTTTGTTGTTTTACCCATCCTTAGTTTAACGGCTTTATGAAAATAAATATTTTATAAAGTGTTAAGTTACAGTTTGTTTAGATGCTTGTTAAGTTGAAATGAAAAATTTGGAATAAATTTAAATATCGGGTTGCCGCCCCGACTTACAACGTAGAGCAGTTCTGAAATGAGCTGCTCTTTTTGTATAATTTATAATGAAATTAACCAGGAAATAAGGATGGCTAATTGGTTCAGGAAATAATCATATTTAATAACAGCACCCCTGCAAGCCCTAACAATGAGATCAAACTTTCCATAACTGTCCACGTCCTGAATGTTTGTTTTAAATTAAGATGAAAATACTCTTTGAACATCCAAAACCCGGTGTCATTGACATGAGAGCCGAACAAGCTCCCAGCTCCTACAGAAAGCACCATCAGCTCAGGTGAAACACCTGCACTTATCATTGGCAATACAATACCTGATGCTGCCAAAGCTGCAACAGTTGCGGAGCCTATCGCAACACGCAATAAAGCAGTAATCATCCATCCCAAAAACAAAGGCGATAAAGTAAGAGGTTTTGTTTGTTCTATTATTTCCACACCTATGCCACTATCAATTAATATTTGCTTGAATGCGCCTCCGGCTGCAATTATCAAAATGATCATCGCTACACTCTTAACTCCGTCCACGCAGGATTCCATTGCTTTCGCCATTGGCAACCGTAAAATTAATATTGCCATTATAACCGAAAACAATAAAGCCACCGTCGGATCTTGTATAAAACCAAAAAATATTTTCAAATTTTGCGATGCAGAAAAGTGACTACCCAAAGTGCCTGCAGCAATAAGAATAACAGGTAGTAATGCAATAAAAAAACTTTTCAATCCGGAAGGCAAATGACTATCATCTTTTGATTTATTAATCCCTTCATTCTTAAACTTTGGCTTAATGATTAATCTTGGAAAAATTATTCCTGCAATAACTGAAATAGGCAAGCTTAATACAAAGCCATACAATAAAGTTTTACCTACATCTGCCTTAAATATAATGGCCAAAGTGATAGGGCCAGGATGAGGAGGCAGAAAACCATGTGTGATAGAGAGCGCGGCAGCCATTGGTATTCCGATATACAAAAGCGGTAACCCGGTAGCAGCAGCAATAACAAAAACCAATGGAACCAAAACTACAAACCCGGCATTATAAAACAAAGGGATTCCAACCATAATTCCTGTAAGTAACACCGCCCATTGAATATTTTTTTTCTTAAATGCCGACATTAAAACCGATACAATTCTATTGGCAACACCATTGTCTTCTACCAATTTCCCCAGCATAGCACCCAGTGCCAATACCATTACAAGGCCTCCCAGTGTATTTCCAATACCATCATTAATAGATGCCATCACTTTTAGGGAAGGCATACCCAATAATAAACCAGTGAATATTGCTGAAATAAGCAGGCTCAATGCAGGATTCAACTTATAAACAATAAGAAAAAGTAATAAAATAATTCCGGCTAGTACAATAATGAAATGCATAGATCAACTATTAATTGAATGGAGCGTGTGCATTGATGCTTTTAAAGGGGCATACAGATTTTTGAAAACAGAATTATATTTTTCATAAACAAAATGATTTTGTTCATTTGGCTCAATAATCATATCAGGTTGATGATTAAATGCAGCATATTCGTGGATAATTTTGATCGCTTTCATGCAAAATAATGCGGCTCCTATGGAAGAAGCATCTTCCGTTTTTGACAAAAAGAGTTTTTTGCCTGTTACATCTGATAATATCTGCATCCAAATTTTAGAATGCACAAAGCCCCCACTCAAATTCAATTGTTTTACCGGGTTGGAAGCTTCCTCTATTATTTCCAAAATATTTTTCAAAGCAAAACAAATACCTTCTACAGACGCCCGCAAAAAATGCGATTTTGTGTGTAACGCCTTTATCCCAAAAAAAACACCGCGGGACTCTTCATCCCAAATTGGCGACCTCTCACCGTATAAATAAGGCAAGAAAATGAGCCCCTGACAACCTGCCGGAATTGATTCAATATTTTTAAAAAAATCGTCATAATCTTTTGAAGTAGGGTTGGCATTATCTAAAAACGTTTTGAACAGCCAAAGTAAAACGTTACCTCCATTATTGACAGGGCCGCCGCTAATGAAAGTAGTGTCATCAAGCACATAATTAAAGATCATTGATTTAAAATTGACAAGAGGCTTATCACACGCAATTCTTACAGCACCGCTAGTACCAATAGTAAGCGCAGCAATTCCGGTATTCATAGCGTTACTTCCAATATTTGCCAGGCAGCCATCACTTGCACCAATGCAAAAGGTGGTTTCAACAGGAACATTTAATAAAGCAGCAGCCTGTGTATTCAGATTTTTCCGCAAAAAATTGGTTGGCACAATCTCCGAAAGCGATGAAGCCGCTATACCGCATAATTTCAACGAAGATTCATTCCATTTAAAATTATTAATGTTGAATAAACCTGTGGCAGAAGCAATTGAAGCGTCTATTTCATAAGCATCAAACAGACGATACCAGATAAATTCTTTGATAGAGATAAATTTAAACGCTCTTTGAAAAACTTCCTTTTCATTTTCTTTGAACCAGATCATTTTGCATAATGGCGACATAGAATGAATGGGCGTTCCTGTTTCGCTATATATATTTTCCGCTTCCGGAGATTCTCTTAATCTTCGCGCTATTTCATCGCTCCTTGTATCTGCCCACGTGAGTAAAGCAGTAAGCGGCCGGTTTTTATTATCAATTATTAGGAAGCTGTGCATGCAACTACTAAGGCTAACGGCAATAGGTACCTGTTTATTTTTGGAAATAATTTCTTTTATACAATTTACAAATGCCTGCCATATTATTTCGGGATCCTGTTCTGAATATCCCGATTTCGAGCTGAAAGTTGGATAATAAAATTGAGAAGTACCTGCTATCTTCCCTTCAGTATTTAAGGCGACCGCTTTGCAGCTTCCTGTGCCTATGTCTATGCCTATTACAAACTGTTGCATCGAGCTTTCATTTAATTAATAACAGTTTAAAGGTGATCGTTAATAAATAGAAAGGTCGTTTTTATTCTTTATTTTTCCACTCAGGTGTTCAAATCCTTTAGTTGCTTTTCAAATTCAACCATCAAAGTTGGTGATATAATATACTTTGATTTTTTGATTTCTTATTTTTTGATTTATTTAGTTATTGATCATTTTTCTCTCTCATAAAATTCCCGATTATATTTTCTATTTGTTCAAATTCCAGCAAAAATCCGTCGTGTCCGTACAAGGAATCAATTTCAATAAAATGAGCGTTAGAAATATTCGAAGCAATGAATATCTGTTCGCTTAATGGAAAAAGAATATCTGTCGTAATGCCTATTACCATTGTTTTGGATCTTATTTGTTGCAAGGCTTGTTGAAGACTCTCTCTTCCTCTTGCTATATTGTGTGAATCCATACTCTTGCTTAAAACGTAATAGCTAAAAGCATTGTATCTTCTCGCTAATTTTTCTCCCTGGTACTTTTGATAAGATTCACTTTTGAAATTTTCAATCTTCTCATGATGAGTTTCACTCTGGCCTGCATGGTAAGTGTTATAATGCCTGTACGAGATCAATGCAATGCTTCGCGCTGCTTTCATACCTTCCATACCTGCATCCGGTTTTTTTTCTTTCCAGGTGCAATCCGCTTCTATGCTCATTCTTTGCGAAGCGTTAAATGCTTTTCCCCATGCCGAATGAAAAGCATTGGTAGCAAGAGGGAAAATATATTCAAATAATTCAGGTTCTTCAATAGCCCATTCCAACAGTTGCTGTCCGCCCATAGAACCGCCAATCCCAACCTTTATTTTTCCAATTCCCAAATATTTTTTGAGGGGCTGATAAGAACGGATCATATCGCGGGGAGTAAAAAATGGAAAATCGTGATAGTATGGAGATCCTGTTTCAGGATTTTCATCCAGAGGTCCAATACTTCCATAGCAACTGCCCGGCATGTTTACACATATGATAAAATATTTTTCGGGATCAAATAATTTTCCTTTACCCACTAATCCGGGCCACCATTCATCTGCAGCACTATTGGCTGTGAGCGCATGAAATATCCAGACTACATTATCCTTCGCTTCATTCATAGAGCCATAAGTAGTATATGCTAAATGATATTGTGGAAATACATATCCGGATTCAAGAGAAAAAGCCTGGTCGAAATTGAAAATATGGTTCTGCAAAATATATCAATTCAGAATTAATAAAATAAAATAGAATAAAATAAGCAGCATCCCGCCAAAACTATAAAATGATCAAGGATGCTGCTTTAATAAATGAATATAATGCACATTCAAATGATTATTTTGAATAAGCCTTACCTAAGGCCTGTTCAATATCTGCTTTTATATCATCAATGTGCTCTATGCCAACTGACACTCTTAAAAGAGTAGGAGTAACCCCTGCGGCCAATTGTTCTTCATCGCTTAATTGCTGATGAGTAGTAATAGAAGGTTGTATAATCAGCGTCTTCGTATCGCCCACATTGGCAAGATTGCTGATCATTTTTAAATTATCAACAAATTTGGTAGCACTTTCTTTGCCGCCTTTAAGTACGAATGAAAGTACCGCACCAAATCCTTTTTTCAGGTATTTTTTTGCATTGATGTGATGAGGGCTGCTTTCTAATCCCGGGTAACTTACTTTTTCTACATGTGGATGTTTTTCCAACCATTGTGCTAATGCAAGAGTGTTTTGCACATGGCGCTCCATGCGGATGGAAAGAGTTTCCAACCCCTGTATCAGTAAAAAGGAATTGAATGGAGAAATCGCAGCGCCAAAATCTCTAAGCCCTTCCACACGTGCGCGTATGGCAAACTGAATATTTCCAAATGGCCCTTTACTGCCAAATACATCATTGAATACCAAACCATGATATCCCTCCGAAGGTTTAGAAAATGCGGGGAATTTTCCATTTCCCCAGTTGTAATTTCCTCCGTCAACAATGACGCCGGCAATGCTGTTTCCATGGCCACCTATCCATTTGGTAGCGGCATGTACTACTACGTTGGCACCATGCTCAAGCGGACGGAAAAGATAACCTGCTGCGCCGAAAGTATTGTCAACAATAAAAGGCAAATCGTGCTTTTTGGCTACTGCAGTTATTCCTTCAAAATCAGGAACACTAAAATCGGGATTACCGATTGTTTCTGCGAAAATGGCTTTAGTCTTTTTGTCAATAAGGCTTTCAATACTTTCAGCTTTATCATCTTTTGCAAACCTTGCTTCAATACCCAATCGCTTAAAAGCGACTTTAAACTGATTGTGCGTACCGCCATAAAGGTAAGGGCTGGTTACAAAATTATCTCCTGCTTCTAAAATATTATTTAATGCTAAAAATTGTGCTGCCATCCCCGAAGACGTAGCCAGACCGGCTACACCTCCTTCCAGCGCTGCTACGCGCTTTTCAAAAACATCCGTAGTTGGATTTTGAATACGTGTATAAATATTTCCAAATTCTTTCAGTGCAAAAAGATTACCGCCATGCTCAGAATTTTTAAAAGAATATGAGGTAGTTTGATAAATGGGAACTGCGCGAGCGCCCGT
>JBDTEK010000041.1:0-3235 GCA_039922575.1 Ginsengibacter sp. | reverse complement strand
AGTATTCCGGGAAAATAAAGGAGCCAGCTACTCATGAAGCCCACTGTTCCCCACACTTTTGGGAATGAATATGGGCTTCCCAGAAGCGCCTCTCCCATAGGCACATTTTGAACAGTTAGTTCATTGACGTAAAATCCGGTATAATTGATACCTAAAATCGCGAACGCATAAAGGATGGAAAATATCCAGAACGCTTTATAGTTTTTTACTTTGAGCCATTCTATTTTCAGTAAGTGTAACATGCAATTAATCAATTAGTAAGTTCAAAAAATTTTGCTTCAAGACTTTTCTTTTTTAAAATAAGATGGTTGAGAACAATGCCATTGTTGAAACAATAATTATTGATTTCAGAAAGATCTGCAGTACCTACAGGTAGAAATATTTTAATGGTACTTTTATCGTCGTTTACCTTGGTTTTATTGGGCATTGCGTTCAAAATTTCCATCAATTTCTTATTATCAGCTGAAGAAACTTCTACTATATCTTCATTGGATAATATTTCATTTACATTTCCGGTAGTTATAAGTTCTCCACTTTTCAAAATGGCAACATGAGTACATACTTTTTCTACTTCGTCCAAAAGATGGCTTGCCATGATAATCGTTTTTCCCTGCCGGTGAAGTTCTTTCATCAATTCTCTTATTTCTGAAATACCGACAGGGTC
This sequence comes from Ginsengibacter sp., assembly GCA_039922575.1. Lineage (GTDB taxonomy): Bacteria > Bacteroidota > Bacteroidia > Chitinophagales > Chitinophagaceae > Ginsengibacter. Next base: position 2,571 of record JBDTEK010000041.1, on the reverse strand, counting down.
AAGCCCATTTGTAGGCTCATCAAAAACCAGCAGTTTAGGGTTTCCCAATAAACAGGAAGCGATTGCCAGCCGTTGTTTCATACCCAAAGAATAAGTGCTGAATTTTGAATCTTTTCTTTTGGTGAGATCTACTATTTCAAGAACGTGGTCTATATCTTCCTTGCCGTGCTGTTTTATTTCTGCGGCAATTTCTAAATTTTTTACACCTGACAAATAATGATAAAAATTGGGCGTTTCCAACAAAGTACCCATCTTTTTGCGCTGCTCTGCTGTAGGAGTTTCATCAAAAAGAGTATAGCTTCCTGACGTGGGTTTTAATATATCTGTAATGGTTCCCAGGGTGGTGGTTTTTCCACTTCCATTTGGGCCAAGAATTCCAAAAACCGTTCCTTCAGGAACAGAAAAACTTATATTTTTTAGTGCCTTAATGTGGCCATAGTTTTTTGATAAATTTTTTACGGAAAGTACTGACATAGGTAACTATTAAAAAAAAATATGGTGCAAGATAAGGGATGGATGATTTAAAATAGTTTTCTATTATTCAAAGCTAAAAACGATTTCCTAAATAGAATTGACTCATTCTGTTACTTTATTTATAAGTTATTTGCCTGGCAGTTGCGCATCATGCCATACGCTTGAATAAGCTCCAATGATTGCGCGTCCGTTTTTATCGAAATACAATTGTTTTAATTTGAGGTCATCAATATCCTGTTGACTTACTTTTCTTGTAAACGGATTCATAGTTCCCCCCTTTAAACCCGCAGCAATTGATGGATCGTACTGAAATTCAGGATCTACTAAAGTTCCGCGGGGATACATAATTCCCGGCCTTCCATGACCCCGGATATCTAAATATTTTGGATGATCCAAACCAAGCGTATGTCCAAATTCATGCGACGCAGTGGTTGAGTTATTCAATAAATTTTCTAATTTAAAATAACCTGTATTAGATCCCAAACCATCTACAAATGAAATGTTTCCACTGGCATATTCTTCTATCCGAAAATAATTATTATGCGGATTGGTATTTTGATAAACAGCTTCAGGTGTCAATAATGGTTCGTATAATCCCTCAATCTCAAAGATTACAGCGTACAAACTTCTTTTAATGATAATGTTTCCCTTTGGTTCATTCCAATGATCTTCTATATCATTTGCAATTTGGCGGCTTAGTTCCTCGTTTGCGGCATTACCATAAAAATAAATGGTTGCATGAATGATCAACAGATTGTTTTCGGGTTTTAATTCGACTTCGCCCATGGTTTAATTTCTTACCGGCTTGCCCGATTTTAATACACTCTGCAGTCTTTCCAATGTTTTCTTTTCGCCGCAAAGACTTAAGAATGCTTCTCTTTCAAGATTTAGTAAATATTGCTCATTTACTAATGTAGGCTCGCTCAAGTCACCTCCGCACATAACATACGCTAACTTCTTAGCAATAAAGACATCGTACTCAGTAATATAATTTCCTTTAAACATTCCATTAATTCCTGCATACAACATGCCTAATCCTGAACGCCCGAGTACTTTGATGTCTGTTCTTTGCGAAGGCATGGAATATCCTTTATCAAAAATAGTAATAACACTTTCTTTGGCATCAGCAATTCTTCTTGACTGGTTCATACTTACTTCGTCTATGCCTCTCCGTAATATCCCCAAATCATACGCTTCAAATGCGGATGTGGAAACCTTGGCAGTTCCAATGGTAATAAATCGGTTTTGCAGTGGAATAGTTTCTGGTTCGTTATGCTGGATCGCGTCTGAAGCCCGCAAAGTAAATTCTTTTGTGCCGCCGCCGCCTGGAATAAGGCCAACTCCCAACTCAACCAAACCGATGTAGCTTTCTGCTGCTGCGTGAACTTTATCTGCATGTAAACAAATTTCGCAGCCTCCGCCTAACGTAAGCCCATGAGGGGCTACGACCACAGGAATAGAGGAATGACGAATTCTCATGGTAGTGTTTTGAAACATCCGGACAGCTAAATCCAGTTCGTCATATTCCTGCTCCGCAGCCAGCATAAATATCATTCCAACATTGGCGCCTGCACTGAACTGGGCAGTTTCATTGGCTATTACCAATCCTTTGTATTTTTCTTCCGCTATTGCAATTGATTTGTTCAATGCTTCCAAAACTTCACTACCAATGCTTCCCATCTTTGTATTCCATGATAAGCCGACTACATCGTCGCCTAAATCATACAAATTACAAGCGCTATTTTCCCAAACGGTTTTTTCTTTTAAATCACTTAAAATAATAAAGGAGTCACCGCCAGGGAGTGGTAAATATTTTTTTGTACTAACGTCGTAGTATAGACGCTTTCCATTTTCTATTTTATAAAAGGAATTATTTCCTGCGGTAATAAAATCATTTATCCATGAAGCCACATTAAATCCGGCATTTTTCATGGCTTCTACAGTTTCTTTTACGCCCAGTACATCCCAGGTTTCAAATGCGCCAATTTCCCATCCAAAACCCGCTTTCATCGCATCGTCCAAACGGTATAATTCATCACTTATTTCAGGAATACGGTGAGAAATATAAGAGAAAAGGCCATAGTGAAATTGCCTGTA